>JBIPNA010000315.1:0-4428 GCA_044375665.1 Catalimonadaceae bacterium | reverse complement strand
CCCGGGCGATTGGAAACGGAAGGCCGTTTTCCTGGTTTTCGGGGTTTTGTTTATCCATGTTTTAAACATGATCCGGATAATCATCCTCTCTTACATTTCCATCTATTCCCCGGACTATTTCCACTTCAACCATAAGTATCTGTTCCAGATCATCGTGTATGGAGTAACAGTTACGCTTTGGTTTTACTGGGTTTTGTATGGGTATGATCCAAAAACCAGCTGGATTCAGGGAATCCGTGAATTTGTCTCTTTCCGTTTTGTAAAAAAGCTTAACCAACTAATCTAAATGAAGAAGTTCCTCTTCCCAATCCTCATATTTTTAGTAACCGTTTCCGGTTCGTTTGGAGCCGGCTTTACAGATTCGGTTACCGTCGGACTTCCGGGTCTCAATGGGATCAACAGTTTTACCCTGAAATTATCTCAGCCCAGTCCGGCGCCTGCTGTTTATCAGGCTACACTTCTGATGGCCAGTCCGCTTGAGAAAAATGCCGCATTCGAAAGGATGTTGGCTGAAACTGGATTTCTGGGTTTTTCTACCACCTCCAAAGTAGCCCTGGTACTGGTCAAATCCAATGCTGATACCAATTTTGCCAGGCTTACTTCACCTGCGGTTTTAAAGGATTCACTTCTTGCAGGTCTGGCACGTCTTGCTGCCAAAAGCAATCACCCTGAGCTTGCCCATGCACCTCTTTTGCCGGCAGGATTTGCCCGTGCCAGCAGGTTTGCCCTGGCGGTAGCTTCTTCCATCCCGGAACGCACCGTTGCCATTTTAAGTATCCGGGCTTACCGGTTGGATGCATTTGCAGGTGGATCTGTGGCAGGTATTCCCCATATGGTTTTAACCGGGGAAGTTTCTGGTCCAGATGTCAGAAATAATGCCGGAGTTTATTTTTCCGCACAGTTGCGTACCCAGGTTCTTGCCAGGAGGGCAGCTGGTGAAATGGTGCATCAGGCAGTAGAAATGAATGCCAGCCAAAGTACTTTCAAAGAAAAGACACTGAATTATCTGGCTGCATTTGCCCAGAATGCGATGGATAAGCGGATTCCTCCCGGCAGCAATCCTGTCGCAGGTCCTGTTAATCTGATTGCCTTATCTGCTGCCAACGGATACCTCGGTGCAAGCCAGGCCTACAACAACTTTAAGCCTTCTACTTATTCTGTAGCCCCTGTTGGTGGTGCTCTTCCCCTGGCAACCAGTTTTTGGTTTACAGATTTGGCCATTGCCAATACCTGGAAGGCATTTCATAGATCTGCTTTTGATTCTGTATTTGTAAGTCCATTGCCATTGCCTGCGGTACCTTATTGTTCAGGACAAAGGCCATCCTCAATTGACGGTCGTTTTTATGTGCAGCCTGGTGTTGTGTTTGATCCCAACAACTTCTTCCGGTTTGAGATTTCAGACATTACCGGGAACTTTGATCATCCAATTTATTCGGCCCGTTGGTTCGGGACGACAACCTCTTCATTGCTTTCAGACAGTATCAGCAACGCCATCATCTCTGACAACCTGTCTTACATGCGAAATGTCCCTTCTCCTGTTGTAAAAAGGTACAGGATTCGGGTGGTTTCTACCAAGCCATATTTTGAAAGCACGAATGCCGGCGAAACGGATATCAACTTTTGCGGACCCGCCGGTGGAGAGCCACGGGTTTATTTGAGCACTGTAAGGCCTTATAAGTCCACTTACAGTCCTGGAGATTCTATTGCTGTAATGGTTTATAAAAATCCGATTTTCCCTTATACGCCGGGCAATAATCTGCGCATTGAGCTTTCCAACAAGAACTATGAATTTACAGCTGGCTTATCTACAGTTGTCTTTTCAGGGGTGCCTCCATTCACCGGAAGCACCACCTTGGATTCCTTTCTGGTTAAAATCAAATTGCCAGATACATTGTCTTTCGGGAACCGATACCGCCTGAAACCGTTTATTGAGGGCGTTTCTGCTGTAATTGGACGCCAGACTTCCGGCAATGGTCATGACATTACCCTGGTACCCAACCAAACCGGAAACGTTATTGTCATCAATACCCGTCCTGTCTTAAACATTGGGCAGACAACAGCAGAATCTGGTGGTAATGTTTTGTTTGATGGAGGTAGTGCAATCACAGCCAGGGGCGTTTGCTGGTCTACAAGTCCGGCTCCAACGGTGGCCCTTTCCACCAAAACAAATGATGGAGCAGGAAGCGGAACCTATGCCAGCAACCTGACAGGACTGACCTCGGGAACACTTTATTATGTAAGGGCTTACGCTACCAACGGGGGTGGAACGCAATATGGAAATGAGCTCAGTTTTACCACTTCCCAACCAAATCAGGTTCCGGTATTAACCACTGATTCCATTATTTCTATTACTCAAACTGAGGCAATTTCTGGCGGAAACGTAACCTTCGATGGAAACTCCGAAGTGACGACCAGGGGAATTTGCTGGAGTACGAATCCCAACCCAACCTCAGATCTTGCTACCAAAACAGAGGATGGAACAGGTCCCGGTACCTACATTAGTAATATTACCGGTTTGAATCCCAGTACTCTCTACTACGTACGTGCCTACGCCATCAACACAACTGGTGTCGGGTATGGAAATCAGAGATCATTCACAACATCTGGCCAGGCGGTTCAGTTGCCATCCGTTCTATCCAACAACGTGTCCAATATTTCTTCCGATTCGGCAAGGGGAGGAGGGAACGTTACTTTTGATGGAGGGGGTTCTGTAACAGCCAGAGGAATTTGTTGGTCAACCTCACCACTTCCAACGGTTGATTTGCCTACAAAGACAGTTGATGGTTCAGGCAATGGGATTTTCATTTCCTGGATGACAAATTTGTCTCCCGCTACCAGCTACTTTGCCAGGGCTTATGCCACCAATGCTGCCGGGACCTCTTATGGGGATGAAGTAACTTTCACCACCATAGTTTCAATCCGTGATGCAATTGGAAGTGCTGATTTCCGCTATTATCCCAATCCGGCCGACCAGGTATTGTTTCTGGATTCCGGATTCCCGATTTCTCCTGAAAACATAGAGGTTTTTGATGCACAAGGCAGGAATGTTCAGGTTTCTGTAAGCAAAAATTTTAATCAGGGACTTAGGATACAAACCACACAATTACCATCAGGCATGTATAAAATCCTGGTGCGGACAGCCAAAGGCCCAATTCGCTTTTCTTTTTTGAGGTGACCTGTTTTGAACATAATTTCTGAATGGATACGGGGTAGAATTTTTCTACCCCTTATTTTTTCCCTGAATCCCGGATTTCTTATTTTCTTGCTTAAAAAATGGCATCATCTTTCTTTGGTCTGGTAGCATGAAACTCCAAAGGCTCAATATTTTCTGTCGGTATTCTCTGGCTTTAACCTGGATTTTTATATTCAAATTTCAACTGGTCTCGGGTCAGGGAAAGGGCTTCCGGCCGTCGACCAATCCCCATTGCGAACTGTCGGAAAATAATGAGGAAGAGCTTCTTAAAGCTTTGCATGTTTCCGATTCACTTGGCAAAATTTTACCTTCAGGTTCAAAGAATACAATCCGGTTTTCCTGGCCTTTGCGTTGGGTGCTTCAGGACCAGAATCCTGGGAAAAGCTATTTTGGCTTATCCAACTATGTAGATCTGAATCCGGCCTTTCCGGCTGTACGGGATTTTCAGTGTGGAGGCCGGACCTACAATGTTCCCGGATACGCCCATCAGGGAACCGATTTATATCTCTGGCCTGGTTGGTGGAAAATGATGGATGCTGAAGAAGTAGATGTGGTTGCGGCTGCGAAAGGGATTTTGATTCTGAAAAACGACGGACAGTTTGACCGGCAATGCCAGTTTAATTCCAATCCCTGGAATGTGGTTTACATCAGGCACTCCGACAGCCTGGTCACCTGGTATGGTCACTTGAAGAAGAATTCGGTCACCACCAAAGCCGTGGGCGATTCCATTCAGGAGGGAGAATATCTGGGAAAAGTGGGCAGTTCGGGCAACTCTACCGGACCACATCTGCATTTTGAAGTCCGTTTAGGCAGTAACCGGGTTGATCCTTATGCCGGATCCTGTAATCCCGGGCGCCCGTCACTTTGGAAAGAACAGCATCCCTACTTCAACCGTTCCCTTATCAGGAGTTTTTTTACTTCGGGCGAACCAGAATTTCCGAATTGTCCGTTGGTAGAAAACCTAAAAGAAGACAGCCTTTACGAGCAGGGAGATTCGGTATATTTTACCAATTATTACCGTGACCTGGTCCATCTTGACACAACCATAATGGTGCTCCGAAACCCCATCGGCCAGGTTGTCGATAGTTTTGTTGATATTCATGATCTGGGAGAATTTGCTTTCTGGGATGCCGGTGGCTGGATCTGGAAGTGGGGTGCATCGGCCTTTCCGATCCCTGGCAGATATGAGGCGACTTCAAGATACAAGGGAAAAGTTATGAAAGCAGCTTTCTGGT
>JBIPNA010000316.1:0-4428 GCA_044375665.1 Catalimonadaceae bacterium | reverse complement strand
AAAAATCCAGACAAACCATTCATTATTACTGCCTACAGAAGTTCGACAGAAGTATTGGGAACTTCTTTTCAAATCAGTTCAGACTCATTGTCAGGCGATGATTTGTCGGTTGTAACCGGAAAAGTGTCCTTTCAATCTCTTCAAAAGCCAGATCAAAAGGGTTTATTTGTTGCAGGACAGTCTGGTAAAATCGGAGTGGATGGCAAGCTATTCAGAGGCGCCTTCAACGATTCCAATTTCAGGTCCTGGCAAACAGGTCGGTTGGATTTCGAGAATGCCCGTCTGGAAACTGTGGCCTCCGATCTGGAACGGCATTTTGGCGTTCAGATCTACATTTCTGAGCCTGGACTGAAGTCATGCCGCTTTACAGGTCATTTTCAGAACGCCGGTCTTTTTGAAATTCAACAAACGCTTCAGTTATCACTCAACCTCATGGTTGAACGAAAAGGAAAGCAATTCATCTGGAAAGGAAGATCCTGTCCATAAATCAAATCAAACCACTTATTTTCAATCGCTTATGAGGTCTGTATTCGTCCTTGTCTCCCTTGGTTTTGTGTTTTGGGGAACCAGTGCAATGGCTCAGGTTCTGGAAAAAACAGTCAGCTTCAATTATCCTGATGCCTCCCTGGCTACCGTTCTGACAGGCATCAGGAAACAATATGGGGTTTCTTTTTCTTACGGAAATCAGCGGATTCCATTAGATGCCAGGGTTCGTTTGCAGGTCAGAGAAGTTTCTCTTTCCCAGGCCCTTGATGTTCTTTTTCAAAACCAACCTGTGAAGTATACTTTGGTAGGGCAACAGGTGGTACTCATGTCGGCCCCTTTGAAAAAAAATGCCGGGAAAGATCAGAAGAAAGCTATAAAACGACCTGTAGTTCCTTTGGTCAGGCCGATTACCGACCGACCTGTTGCAGGGGAAAGTTTTGCATCTCTTCTACCGGTACCTCTGTTGGAGACGGCCTCTTCCGGTAATCTGATGGAGAAAAGGGAGATTCTCGAGGCTTCTTATTCCGAAGAAAAGCAATCCCTGCTTAAAAACTTTATGTCCCAGTTGGAGGCCGCCCTGGAAATACGGGATTCAGGCATGGTCAGACAGCTGAAATCAGAGTTCCGAAGGTTGAAAAATGAGCTGAGAGACCAGTTTTTTAAAGCCAGGTCAGGACTTGAAAGTCCTCCCGATTCTACGGTACTTCCTTTGGATTCAAATCGAAAAAAGCGGTATTCAGCTGTGCAGTTTTCTGTTGTGCCACCCCTTAGTACCAATGGAAAGGAGAACAGGAATACCATTAACGGAGCTTCAGTAAATCTTTTCTATGGCCGTTCCGGAGGCGTTTCTGGTGCAGAGGCCGGCATGATGTTCAATCAGGTAGAAGGAGATGTTACCGGAACCCAGGCAGCGGGACTTTGCAATATTGTTCAGGGAAATCTCCACGGTGTTCAGGCAGCAGGACTTCTTAATCTGGCGACTGGCGAGGCTCAGGGTGTTCAGGCTGCCGGTTTTTGGAACCTTGCTGGGGGCGGTTCGGTCCGGTTGGTGCAGGCTGCCGGCTTTGGGAACCTTCATCAGGGTGATCTGACAGGCTTTCAGGCTGCCGGCTTCCTGAATCTGAACGGTGGTTCTGTTTCCGGTCCCCAGATGGCAGGGTTTTTAAATGTCACCAGAGGTTCCCTTCTTGGATTTCAGGGTGCCGGATTCCTTAATGTGGCCCAGGGAAATGTGGCCGGTATGCAATTGGCGGGATTTATGAACATCGCTTCTGGTACCGTTCACGGAATGCAGGCGGCTGGTTTCTTGAACCTTGCCAGAAATGTGGACGGAGTACAATTGTCTGGTTTTCTCAATCAATCCAATATTGTAAAAGGAAGTCAGATCGGTGTCATTAACCTGGCCGATTCGGTCACGGGAATCCAGTTTGGATTGATCAATATTTCACGGAAGGGATACCAAAGGCTGGATTTTAGTTATGGAGAACCCCTTACCGCACAAGCCCGGTTAAGGATGGGTGTCCGGAAATTCCATACACTGATTGGATTTGCCATCCGTCCTCAGGAAACCAACCCTACCTTGGCATATAGCCTGGGTTTCGGTTCCGAAAAACAGTTGTTTCGTCATCTGGATCTCAACCTCGACCTTGTTTGCAATCAGATTTTGGAAGGTCCCAAAGTCTGGACCGAAAACCTCAATCTGCTCAATCAGGCCAAAGTTCTTCTCGCACTTCGACCGGGGAAAAGAACTGCCTTTTTTGGCGGACCTGTCCTGAATGTAGCCGTTTCCCGGGTTCGAAATACCGAAACAGGCGCTATCGGTTCGCCTTTGATTCCCTCAAAAACCTTTTTTAATGAGCTCGATGGAAAGACCCGCACTTCCATCTGGCTGGGTTGGGAGGTGGGAATCCGATTCTAAGAAAAAAATCATAACAACTTAATTTTCAATACAATGAAGAAAGTGTTTTTCTTTCTCCTGGCTTTGCCATGCCTTTTGGGTAAAGCCCAGCCCAACCAGAATTTTACCCAAACCTTAAGGGGTAAAATCGTAGATAAGTCTTTGCAAACCGCCCTTCCGGGTGCAGTTGTCGTCCTGTTCTCGCAACCCATGCGTCAAACCAGTTGCAATGAAGATGGCAAGTTTTCTTTTACCAATGTTCCTGTCGGAAAGTACCGGGTCCTGATTCGGATGATGGGCTATAAGGAGATACAAATTCCTCAGATTGAGGTTTCTACAGGAAAGGAAACCGTTTTGACACTGCCCATGGAGGAGGACATCCGCCAGGCAGCCGAAATTGTGGTAGAGGCAGGAAAAGACAAATCAAGGGTGGGAAATGAACTTGCCGTGGCCAGTGCGCAAAACATGCGTCCTGCCGAAATCAACCGGTTTGCCGGTTCCCGTTCCGACCCAAGCCGGATGGCGGCCAACTATGCTGGCGTGGCTGGCGGTGGCGATTTGCGCAACGACATTATTGTTCGGGGAAATTCACCCTGGGGTGTCCTCTGGCGATTGGAGGGTGTGGACATCCCCAACCCAAACCACTTCAGCTTTACAGGAAACACCGGGGGCGCTTTCAGTATCCTGAACAACAACCTGCTGGCAGGCTCAGATTTTCTTACCGGAGCGTTCCCTGCAGAGTATGGCAACAAAACGGCTGCTGTTTTCGACGTTCGGCTCCGGGAAGGGAACAATGAAAAGCGGGAGAATACAGCTCAGATTGGTTTAAATGGCCTGGAGTTTGCCACAGAAGGGCCGATTTCCACTTCAGGTAAAGGCTCTTATCTGGCAAGTGCAAGGGTGTTTTCTTTTAAGGCGCTCGATGCGCTTGGCGTAAGTATTGGTGCCGATGGTATTCCCCAATACCAGGATGGAACTTTTAAGATCCATATCCCTGGAAAGAAAGGTAAGGCTTTTACAGCCTGGGGACTGGCAGGTAGAAGCAGTATTTTCATGCAGACAGAAGGGGAAGATCTGGAGGAAGACTTTATTCAAAAGCGAAGCCAGACCTTTGCCTCAGGGATGTTTGCAGGTGGAATGAACTATGTCCACAACCTGGGACCCAAAACAAGGGGATTGGCACAGGTTTCGGCTTCAGGAAGCGCTGCAACCGTTGACAATCTGGAGCAATGGGACAACAGGCCCAACCTCAAAGCTTATGACCTCAACAACCAGGAAGGTCAGGTTCTTGGCCAGTATGTTCTCACGCATAAGTGGAATGTGCGGAACATGCTCCGCACCGGAATCACAGCAAGATCCCTCATTTTCAACAACAGGGAATCGTATTTCGACCGCAACAAAGACCAGATGGTTTCCGGACTTTCCCAAAAAGGCAATGCAGGCCTGGTTCAGCTGTATGCCCAGTACCAGTACCGGTTTTCGGAGCGCCTCACCCTGAATCCAGGTTTATACTTTCAGCGGTTTGGCTGGAATGGTTCCGTTTCTCTGGAGCCCAGGTTCTCAGCCGTATATCAGGCCAACGACCTTAACCGCTTTAGTTTTGCAACCGGATTGCACAGCCAGATGGCGCCTTTGTTTGTGTACCAGTACCAGTTTAAGGACAGTCCTGATGCGGCCTACAGAATGCCCAACCGGGACCTGGGCTTTTCCAAAAGTTACCAGGCAGTTTTGGGCTATCAGCGTCAAATCGGCCGCCACATGCAAGTAAAAATGGAAACCTATGTCCAATACCTTTTCCAGGTGCCTGTTTCCTTCTCATCCGATACCGGAGCGCAGATTTATTCCATCCTGAACACCGGGGCGGATTATGGATTTTATGTTCCGGATAGTCTGAGGAATTCCGGAAAAGGCCTGAATTACGGCATTGAAATGACATTGGAGCGCTATTATCACAAAGGACTTTACTTGTTGGGAACCGTTTCCCTGTTCAAATCGACCTATGAAGCAGCCGATGGCATCCGGAGAAGTACTTTATTCGATATCGG
>JBIPNA010000314.1:0-4450 GCA_044375665.1 Catalimonadaceae bacterium | reverse complement strand
TGCCATTCGTTCGTCGTGTTCAGAAGTGGTGGTCATTGGTTATGCAGGCCTTTTGGGCATTTTCTGATCTTGAGGTTCCCGGAGTTCAAAAATGAGGATGGACGTCAGGTTTTGCAAATGTTGTTGTACATGGAAAGCTTTCCGGGAGGAGATTTGAATTCAGATTCAGGTTTGGCAATCTTTCTAAGGGCCAGGTTTCAGAAAGAAATGTCCTTTTTCAACCTGAATCGTGCCCGGGAAAGCCGAAATGTTTCTACCGAACGAAATTTCCAGATGGATAAAACCCAGCGGCCCGGATGGACATGGAAAACCCGGAACCCGGTCCGCCAAAACTGAGGTATCGGAATACACAACGGCTTTATAGCGGACCGGGTGAGGATTTGGAATAAACAGCCGGAAATGCCGCCCAAATTCTACCGACACTTTGCCAAAAACGGCCTATCTCAAAGCTTGCGCTAAATTGGTGGATTACCGAGGTAGGAACTTTATGGTATTTTCAGGGAGCCGGGACTTTTTTTTGCAGGCTCTTGCAAAAGGATTTTCTTTTCCGGTCCTTGCCATGCCCCGGAAGACTTTGGCTATGAAAACGGTACTCCGGGCTGTTTTTTTCAAACCGAAACCCTATGGGCGAATTTAATACTCCAAAAACTGAAGCAGAATTTGAGCGGAATTTTGCGCAGATCAAACCGCGGATGTCAGACAACCAGGCATATTTTGAAAGTGCCCGCTGCCTGTTTTGTTACGATGCGCCCTGTGTTCAGGCATGTCCAACGGGAATTGATATTCCGCTCTTTATCAAGCAGATTCATTCGAAAAACACTTTTGGTGCAGCCCGTACCATTTATGAATCCAATGTATTTGGGTATTCATGTGGCAAGGTTTGCCCTACCGAAGTTTTGTGTGAAGGCGCTTGTGTGTACAACCACCAGGAAGTCCCGCCCATTGAAATTGGCCGTTTGCAATCATTTGCTACTGGATCGGCTATGGATTCGGGCAAATCTCTGTTTGCGCAGGTTCCTTCCAACGGAAGGCTTGTTGCGGTAGTGGGTGCGGGTCCGGCCGGACTTGCTTTTGCCTGTGAAATGCGCCGGGGCGGATACGAGGTGGATGTTTTTGAAGCAAAAGCGAAGCCAGGCGGATTAACGGTTTTTGGTGTGGCTCCCTATAAAATTACCAACGAAGAAGTTGTTCATGAAATGGCTTATCTGGAGCGGGAGTTTGGGTTTCGGGTGCATTACAACCATGCCATCACATCTGCGGCTGACTTGTCGGCCCTGGAACAAAAATATGAGGCGATTTTCCTGGGTATTGGCCTTGGAGCAACCAGCCGCCTGGGCCTCCCGGGTGAGGATTTGCCTGGTGTGGAAGGCGCGGTAGAATTTGTAGAAAGGCTTCGGATGGAGCACCATCGGGTATCGGTTCCCAAAAGGGTGGTGGTTTTGGGCGGGGGCAATACCGCTATGGATGCCGCATCGGAGTCGGCAAGAATGGGAGCAGAGCAAGTGATTCTTGCCTACCGCAGGCCCAAAGAAGAAATGGGGGCGTATGATTTTGAATACGATCTGGCCAGGCAAGCGGGTGTTAAAGGATTATTTGAGGCTTCGCCAATCGAAATTCTGGGTCCCAACCAGGTAACGGGCGTTCGGTTTGTCCGTACCACCATGCAGAATGGCCGGCCTGAACCGGTTCCGGGGTCGGAGTTTGTGGTGGAGGCCGATGGTGTCATCAAAGCGACAGGACAGGGCAAACAACTGGATTTCCTGGGTCTGATTCCGGGTTTGGAGCTGGATGCCAAAGGTTGCATTGTGGCCGATCCGGTAACTTTTCAGTCGGGCAACCCCAAATATTACGCCGCCGGCGATGCGGTAAGCGGAGGCCAGGAAGTAGTAAATGCTGTGGCCAACGGGAAAAAAGCAGCTCAGGCCCTGCAGAAACGCCTGGGATAACATCAAATCAGTAGAAACAGAACCAACAACCATTGCACAATCATGGCCAATTTAGCAGTAGATTTTGCCGGAATTAAATCGCCCAATCCCTTTTGGCTGGCCTCTGCGCCACCTACCAACAGTGGATACCAGATCATGAAAGCCTTTGATGCCGGTTGGGGCGGGGCGGTTTGGAAAACACTGGGCGTACCTGTCGTGAACGTTTCAAGCCGTTATGGTTCTGTGAATTACAGAGACACAAGGATGATGGGCTTCAACAACATAGAGCTCATTACAGACCGGCCACTGGCAGACAATCTGCGTGAAATAGAAGAGGTGAAAAAGCGGTTTCCAAACCATGCGGTGATTGCATCGCTGATGGTTGAAACCAGAGAAGAGTGGCACCAGATTGTAAGAGATGCAGAAAACGCAGGCTCAGATGGCATTGAACTCAATTTTGGTTGTCCGCATGGAATGTGCGAAAGAGGCATGGGATCTGCAGTGGGCCAGGAACCAAAAGTGCTGAAAACCATCGTTGAATGGGTTATGGAAGTGGCCAGGATTCCGGTCATTGTAAAGCTGACGCCCAACATAACAGATATTACCCGGCCAGCCCTCGCCGCGAAGGAAGGTGGGGCCAATGCCGTTTCTCTTATCAATACCATTCAAAGCATTGTGGGATTGGACATCGATAATTTTGTAGCCTATCCCATTGTAGATGGAAAAAGTACAAACGGGGGATACTGCGGACCCGCAGTAAAGCCGATTGCCCTGAACATGACCAAAAATGTAGCTCAGCATCCCGGAGTACAATTGCCGATTTCGGGTATTGGCGGAATTGAAACCTGGCGTGATGCCGTAGAATTTATTTTGCTGGGTGCCAGTACTGTTCAGGTCTGCACTGCAGTAATGCACTATGGATTTGGAATCATCCGGGAAATGAAAAGGGGGCTGGAAGATTATATGGATAGCAAAGGTTTTGTTTCCATCGACCAGATGGTAGGGAAGGCCTTACCCAATGTGCTGCATTGGGAGGACCTGAACCTGAAATACAAAGTGGTAGCCAATATTAATGAAGACAAATGTATTGGATGCCAGTTGTGTTATACGGCCTGCGAAGACGGTGCGCATCAGGCCATCGGTTTGAGTGCAGATCCTGAAAACCGTAAGCCTTTCATTCTGGAAGAAAACTGCGTCGGTTGTAATCTTTGTTCCCTGGTTTGTCCGGTGGAGGAATGCATTACCATGGAGCGCAGGGACAATGCACAACAACATCTTACCTGGAAGCAACGGACCGTTGCCGGTGATATCCCTACGAAGTTCGACGATGAAAAAGCAGGTGGATTACACCATTGGGTGCCGGAACCATCGGCAGCCTTTGAAACGAAAAAACCCCGGCATTACCGGGGTTGATGGATAAAGAGGAAATTGGCGAAAGAGTTTCTTTTTCAGATCCCTGCGTCCAGGGTTTCGGCATCTCCAAAATTGTTGCCACCGAATGGATCTTCACCATATTCGTTGGGACCTACCGTGCCTGCAGTAACCGCGAGGTACAAATTGTAAAACGGAATAAGAAGATACCATCCGCTTTTGTTCACATCGTGCATTCGACGTACGCCAACGGCTATGCTGGGTAGAAGTACCAACACGCTATAAATCTCGTCTGCCCATTCAAAACCCATATATCCTCCAATTAGCTGGAGAATGATCTGGATGAGCGTGCTGAACAAAATAAAGTACCAGTACTCGCTTCGGGTGGCTCTGCCGTTGAATTCGGCGAATTTTTGAAGGGCTAAAACATAGTATTTCATTGATAACTAGGGGATTTGGTTTGATTTTTGGTAAACATACGGGCATGTGTATGGAAAATCCAACACTTTTGTTTCATTTATTACAACCACATGATCGGGGTAAAAAAAACCTTCCGCTACATAGTGGAAGGTGATTTCGTTCCATTTGGGACCAAAAAAAAAGAAGGGGGAATACGGATCAGCCTTCAGTGCTGTTTGGGCCGGATTTGCCTTTGTGGAGGATGGCGTAAATTTCAACCAGAAATCCTGCCAGGATGGAGCCAGGCCCGATGGTCAGGCCAAGGGGACCGAAACCATATTCTGCCGTTTCCATGGTCATTAGCACAAAACCAATCACAATCAGGGCGATGCCCGCGAGCATGATGGTATAGTTTCCCTTGTCGAAAAGCAATTGTTTTTTATCAGACATGGTGCAAATAAAGGAATTCAAACTGAAAGATTCAGCAACGTTGTTCAGAAATCAAATGGCAAACGTGTTTTAATTACGGGGTAAACCTCCCATTTTGCCGGCACCTTTTGCATGAAACAATCCTATGGACCCTTACTTACTTAACGACTCCGAGGTGATGTATCTTGACAACCATTTGCTGGTTGTAAACAAACCGCCGGGATTGCTGGTCCAGGTGGATAAGGATGGTAATCCTTGTCTGGAGCAAGCTGCAAAGGCCTTTTTAAAGGTGAAATTTGATAAGCCGGGCAATGTTTTTGCCACGG
>JBIPNA010000313.1:0-4459 GCA_044375665.1 Catalimonadaceae bacterium | reverse complement strand
AAGGAAGTTAGCATTTCCTGATATCCGATTTCCAAAGCGGTATTGATCAGGATTAGCAGTATTGTATCTCCACTGAATATCTGTCTGAAATCCAATAGATTTATATCGAAGCAGATATTGGCCCGTAATCAAAAAATCCCAACTGCCTGTTCCTGGTTGAAAATTAGCATTTTCTACTGCCCCGGAAGATTCATCTCCAAATTTCCATGCGCCGGTGGGTATTTTTAACCCAGTGCCAAACTGCGCTTGTTGTTTCCAGTCCCAATCGGGATGGAGACGCTCGGTATCAAGGAATTTATACTGCGCCCAAAGGGTGGCATCAGCCAGTCCTTGCCGATAAAAGGTTTTGTCGCTCCTTTCCTGAATTGCTTCAGCATAGGGCAAAAAAACATTAAGATTTATGCGGGAATTTAACTTAAAACGCCCTAAAACCTCATAAATGAAAAAGCGCTCTTTGGTTTCAAACAGCCTTGCGTATGGATCGTTCGGGTATAAATGAGATTTATATTGGATGTTCCGGAATCTAAGGCCCAATAGGTGTCTTTCCGAATTGGGCAGGATCCCAAAATAAAGGTTTCCTGCCCCGCAACCACAGATTTCGCAAGCCCAAACAGACTGAGTTGTTAATCCTAAAAAGCAAAGAATACCAAAAAGAAGATCACGGAAATGCTGCATATTCAGATAGTTCGTATTTGGATTTAAATGCTGGTTCGTTAAGAGTTTCGAGGAAAACTTTTATTTTTTGTTTTTCCTCATTTGTCAAAGGAATGCCTACTCCCCCGATATGGCGCAAAGTCGAATCCAGTTGTGGACTGTCTTTTACCCCACCGGAATAAAAATTGAGGACAGCATCAATGGTCAAAAAACGGCCATCATGCATATAAGGAGCCGTATAGCCCAGATTGCGTAAAGATGGAACTTTGAATTTCCGGTTATCATCCAGATTTAGTGTTATGGCTTGTCTGCCCAGATCTTCTTTCAACCTACCCTGGCCCAACCCATTGTTGTGAAAGTTTCCATCAGTAAACAATTCCCCACTGTGGCATTTCCCGCATTTTTTCTGAACCAGGGTGTATCCGGACAATTCCTCTTCCGTCATGGAAGCCCCTTTCCCGGTTTTCCATTGATCGTATTTGCTATTTGCAGAAACGCACATCAACATAAACTGGCTTAAGGCCATATACATTTTGGCAGAGGTAATCTCTTTGGATCCAAAGGCCTTTTCGAACCTGGGAGGGTATTTTGGATCGGCCTTTAATTTGTCCAACACCCGATGGATGTCTTCTCCCATTTCAATTGGATTTGTGATGGGAACAATGGAAAAAAGGTCCAGATCGAAGACACCTCCATCCCAGGTAAAAAACCGGGACCAGGCAAGATTCATAACCGGCGGTGAATTGCGGTGGCCTGTCTGATCAAATATGCCGTGGCTTACAGAATGACCATGATGGGTAAACCCGGCTGACTGCTGGTGACAAAATCCACAACTGATGGAGTTGTCACCAGAAAGTTTTGGTTCATAGAACAAAGCCCTGCCCAATTCAAAACCATCTTTGGTAACCGGATTCTGTTTAAAATTGTACAGCGGTTCCGGGAAATGGGCTGGCTTTTCAAACCGGATTTCATTTGCAACTTCCGGAATAACACCTTGTTTATCGGACTTGCATCCAACAAGGAAAAAAATCAACCCAGAGAAAAGCTGAAGGCTTTTCCCTGGGAGTTTTTTCAAACAGGCAATCCGACTAATGATCGTTGTGCACATGATGAACCTTCATCATTGATGCATAATTGGCGGATATTCCGACCGATCTTGGGGAAAACATAACCTCAGGATCTTCGCTGATTTTCAAGGGTGAAGTACCATCGAAAACTTTTTTCACATCCACCATCATATGTACATCGGGCTTGATGTCGCCACGAACCGTAGCTGCCTCAGGAAATGTGAGTTTCATATTTCTGATGTTGTTGATCGTTGTGGATGAATAACCACCAAATCCACCGATATGATAGTAAAAGAAGTTTCCTGAAGATACAGGTGCAGAAGCCGAAACCCCTTCCAGTTTCAAAAAAATGTACCCTGAGTTCCAGCTCCAATACATTCCATGTCCCGCCAGGTAATCCGGAGCGAGTACGCCTGTTCTTTCTGTCAATCCTTTGGTTGAACGCAGACTATCTACGCCTATGGTAAACGAGACAGAATTGTAATCACCAACCGGGACATGTGGCAGAAGGACTTCCTGTGTTTCAGAACGGCTTTCCATGACGAGAAAATAACTGCTGTCCTGGGGAACAGTGTATACAGAGCCATCTGTTTTGGTCAGGGAAATGTTGGAAATGTAATAGTTGAATTGGGTAACAGAAAACTTCTCACCTGAAGCATTGGTGTAGGTATTTCCTGTAGAATCCAGTGCCAATTGGGCCTCTCCAACTACATTGTCAAACTCAAGAACCAACTTTCCGTGGGTAGCAGCAGGAGTTACAGGATCTTTTTTATCGTCTTTTTTACAGGACGTGAAGAGTGCCAAACCGGCAAAAGCAAAAATTTGTATAGAATGGAATGAAAATTTCATGAATGTTTTTTTTGAAGGGTTGTCCAGGTAAAACCGGGGACGGCAGGCGGAAAAACCCCAGGACAGAATTTTTTAAGAGCGAAAAACCGTCTGAAATACCTAAAGGAAAGATTCTACAGGAACCTGAAAATCAACCAAAACCACTGCATAGCTTACAGCAAAGCTTTGGCTTTTGTGCAACAGTAAAAATAGAATTTTCCGTGGGAAGGCTTGCCCTTCCCTCCTATCCAACCAGGGTGTCGGGTGGGGGCGTTAGGGGCAGATGATGGCCCTGCAATACTTCCGAAGGAGCGGCCCAATTGTGTTGAACAGAGATGTCCATTGCAGTCACAGGTCGGGGAAGATTGGTAGTTCTTGTAAAAAATTGTTTTTCGGGGTCCGGTTTGTCGGTAGCGTTTGACTTCCGTTCTGTTTCGGAGATTTTTTTCAACTCCTTCTTTAGTTGACAGCGTCCCTGACAGGTGTTGCCGGGAATGTCTTTTTTCTCACAAAGCTTTAAGGCAATCTCCTTTTGCTTTGCTGAAAAGACCGCAAGCGTTCCGATCCGAACCAGAGGTTGTAGGAGAACCAATCCGGTGAGCAAAAAACTAAGGAGAAATTTTGCCAAAAGTTCGAATGTTTGGTGAAAGAACCAGAGGACCGAATAATTGTTTACTACGACCGGAAGGCTCTTTCCTGCTTTTGAGGAGCTTGCTGGTCCGTCATTTTGGAGGGGTCTTCTATTTTATTCAGACTCCTTGTCCTGCCAAAAATTTCAATGGATTTCTGATTATAAGCGATGGCGGCCTCTTCGGCTGTATCAAAAAAACCTATGTCAATGCGCTCGGTACGATTGTAAAGCGTGGCACGAAAGCGTTCTCCTTCTCTGTAAACCCCGCGGAAACCAGATTTGCTATGGTGTTTCTTTGTATTCCGGGTTATTTCAGACCGGGTTGCCCAGGAAAGATTTTCAAGCCGGCAATCCAGTTTGTTTCCGTTTCGAAACATCACATAGCGATGTTCTTCCGATTCGGGTTCTCCGAGAAAATGATCTGCCATGATTTTGTGCAGATACAAAGTCTCGTTGATATACGCCCCATCCTTCTGTGGATGATTTTTTTGATAAAAAGCATACCCATTACTGTGTTTCCGAAGGTTTTCCACCATTTTCTTGGAGGCGTACTTCGGATCTTCAGTGATCAGTTTGTAGGTTTCTTCAGATAAGAGAACTTCTTCGTCTTTACAATTTCGGAGGGAGACTTTGTATAACATTGGCCGGTCGGTTTGAGGTTTAGTGTTTTGGTGGTGAAGTGTGGTAAAAGGTGCGCTAAACTAACCCTTGATTGGTTTGCGCCACAATATAATCGACAACTTTTTTCAAATCTCCGGTCTCCTGAAACGTACGGAGTTGACGATCAGCACCCGTACCATTTTCCAGAATTCGATTAATATAATCAATTTCATGACGACTGCCCAGTTCGTCGACTACGTCATCAATAAAATCAAGAAGTTCATGGACAAGAGCCCGGGTATCTACTTCTTCCTGCTTTCCAAAATCGATCAGTTTTCCATCCAAACCATAACGGGCTGCCCGCCACTTGTTTTCACTTATGAGCGCCTTTCTGTACAAACGAAAGTTGAGGTTTTGCCGCATTAGTTTATACAGTTTGGCAATAAGTGCCTGCATCACTGCCGCAAGTGCAATGGTCTCATCCACAAGCATTGGTACATCACAGATCCTGAATTCAATCGTGTTGAAAAAAGGATGAAGCCGGATATCCCACCAGATTTTCTTGGCATTGTCGATACAACCTGTTTTGATGAGGAGGTTGATGTAGTCATCATACTCCCCAACAGAGGAAAAAAACTCGGGTATTCCGGTTCTTGGAAACTTGTCAAATACTTTCGTT
>JBIPNA010000312.1:0-4471 GCA_044375665.1 Catalimonadaceae bacterium | reverse complement strand
CGGGTTGGTACCACGTGGAATGTGTATCAAACAGAAACACCTACAGTTGGGTATTTTGGTCGTGGACCCATGGAAAACTATTGCGACCGGAAATCGGCAGGATATATGGGCAGGTTTTATGGCCCGGTTCTGGAGCAATACCATCCTTACATCCGACCGCAGGAGTCGGGAAACCATACCGATGTCCATTATTTTTTTCTGGGAAACAATTGGAGGAGAACCATTGGATTTTATGCCGTAGATCAGCCCCTGAGTTGCTCAGCCCTGCCCTATCATCTGGACCAGTTGGATCCGCTGCCGTATAAAAAACAGTTTCATTCCGGAGAATTGGTTCCCAACTCAAAGATTACCCTGTCCATCGACCACAAACAAATGGGTGTGGGAGGAATAGACAGCTGGGGAAAATGGCCTTTGGAACCCTACCTCGTAAAACCAGGAAAATATTCTTTCCGATACATGGTGGAATTTTGACCCCGATTTCGCCCTGGAAATTCGAAATTGGATTTCTAATGCGGATTCCGGTTTTAACTAAATCCGGTTCAGGCATCGACAACCCTTCGCTGGTAACGGCAAACCTCTATATTTGCCCCGCCTTAGGGCAAAACACACCAAAATGAAGTACAAACGCATTCTTCTGAAATTAAGCGGGGAAGCCCTTCTGGGAAAGAAAGGCTATGGAATTGACCCCAACATGCTCAAACTATACGCTTCTGAAATCCGGAAGGTGCACGAATTGGGCGTTCAGATTGCGGTTGTTATTGGCGGAGGCAATATTTTCAGGGGAGAAGATGCCGCCGGAGCCGGGATTGAAAAGGCAACCGGAGATTATATGGGTATGATGGCTACCTTAATCAATGCCATGGCCATTCAGGGAGCCTGTGAAAACGAAGGTTTGTACACCAGGCTCATGTCGGCCCTCAAAATCGATGAAGTATGTGAGCCATTTATTCGTCGCCGTGCCATCCGCCATATGGAAAAAGGCAGGGTGGTCATATTGGGAGCAGGAATCGGGAGGCCATTCTTCACAACAGATTCTGCAGCTTCACTGAGGGCCATAGAAATAGATGCAGATGTGGTTTTGAAAGGAACCAGGGTAGATGGCATTTATTCTGCCGATCCTGAAAAAGATCCCAATGCAACACGATATACCAACATTTCTTTTGATCAGGTTTATGAAATGGGACTCAATGTCATGGATATGACAGCCTTCACCTTGTGCAAAGAAAATGACCTTCCCATCATCGTGTTCGACATGAACAAACCCGACAACCTCCTGAACCTGGTGAAAGGGGAAGAAATCGGAACCCTTGTAACTGCTTGATTTTTAAAACACAATAAACTTTTCCATGGAAGAAATCACCCTTTTTCTGGACGAAGCCAAAGAGCTGATGGACAAAGCTCTGAAGCATACAGCAGTAGAATTCAACAAAATCAGGGCAGGCAAGGCAAGTCCTTCCATGCTCGACGGCATTACAGTTGATTATTATGGCGTACCTACTCCATTGCAGCAGGCAGCCACAGTAAACACATCCGATGCCCGGACCCTGGTTATCAGACCATTTGAGAAAAAGTTAATTTCAGATATCGAAAGAGCCATCATCAACTCCGACCTGGGTTTAAATCCTCAGAGTGATGGAGAAGTGGTCCGGCTCATCATTCCGCCACTTACCGAAGAACGCCGTCGGGATCTGGTGAAGCAGGTGAAAAATGAGGGTGAATCCGGCAAGGTGAGCATCCGTTCTATCCGGAAGGAAACCAATGAAGAGCTCCGGAAACTCCTGAAAGAAGGGGCTTCGGAAGATGACGTAAAAAAGGCAGAAGAAAAGGTTCAGCAATTGACCGACGCCCATATTGTAAAAGTGGAGCAGATGATTGCCGATAAGGAAAAAGAGATCATGACGGTGTAGGTTAGGTCGGGGCTACCGCCCCAAAATACTTTTCTACAGCACCGTGCCAGGGCGTCATGGAAAGTCTTCGGCAGAAATTCCATCAATAAACAGGAGAAGCATCGGATGGAAGTGAATGAGTCCGATGTTTAAGGCTTTGCCAGGATAGGTATCCCGATTTTTTGATGCTGTTGAGGAGTTTCACCCATTGCTTAAAATCTGGTGTACGTTACATGCATACTATGATTTTTAGTTTTAGCCTTTTTTCTGGATTTTTGCTTTGAAGATATGGCACATCCAACAAAAAGTCCGGTTCGCAAGACCTTGAAATTCGCCAAAATAAAGATTGCCACAAGGCATATCAACTATAGCAGGGCCTTTAGTAAGGAGCCGATTTCAGTCCTGGCTTCGGAGGCATTTCGAAAAGCGGAACAATCGGCTTTCAAACATTCAGGTTTTATTGTAGTGGCCGAAGGTGGGTGGGTTGTCCGGAAATTTCCCGGAGGACTGGTTGAGAAAATAAAACAAATTCCTTCCGTAAAAAAACCAACTAAAATTGTCCTCAAATCCTGATGTACGACTGCGGGTTTTTGCCGGGCCAAATGGCTCAGGTAAAAGCACGGTTATCAAGGCAATTCAAAGAAATGGGACTCCAGATTTGGGTAGGTATATAAATGCTGACGATTTGGTAAAGACGCTGTTTTCTGGACCATTTCAATTTAAGGAATGGGATTTGGAAATAACCAAAGAAACTTTCCTTAATAAACTAGAAAATAATAGCCTGATAAATCGCAAAAGTTCGATTGTGATTTTTGATTCCTTGTTCGATGTTGAGGAAAACATGTTAATCCTGAAAAGCAAGGAAAAAATAGAGATGGAATATGTGGCCCAGGTTCTGGCCGAATTTCTTCGGGTTTGTTGTTTTGAGAAGAAGATTAAATTTTCATTTGAGACGGTTTTTTCCCACCATTCCAAGGTCGAATGGATGAGAAAGTGCAGTGAAATGGGTTACAAGGTTTATTTGTATTTTGTCTCTACAGAATCTCCGGAAATCAACAAGGCAAGGGTTGCCAACAGGGTCCTTGAAGGCGGTCACGATGTGCCGGAGCAAAAAATCGAAGATCGGTATTACCGGTCTTTGGATCTCATGTTTGAGGCAAGTAAATATGCTTATCAGGCATATTTTTTTGATACCTCAGGCGACAGTTCAAGCGGCAATGAAAATTGGTTTGCCCATTTCAAAAGAATAAATGGAAAGGCAGTTTGGGATGAAATGCAGAATCCGGGCGCAATACCAAATTGGTTTATAGAATATTACGTAAACAAACAAGCAAATGCATAAAGGAACAGGCTATTTCCTTTTCCCAGACATTCTTCGTTGAGAATCACAAGGATCAATTCCCCCTAAGCATCCTAAGCCAGGCTTCAAAAGATGGGGACCAAAAGTATAACCACTGACCATTGTTTTTGGTGGGGTCAATTCTCCGATATGCAAATCGCAAAAAGTGGAGCAGATGATTGCCGATAAGGAAAAAGAGATTATGACGGTGTAGGTTAATGCCTGCCTTGGAACTAAAAAAGGAGCTCAGAAGGCTCCTTTTTTTGGTTAGCTTATCAAACTGGTTCGGGGATTCTTATTGGCAATGGATAATGCATCTATATAAGAATAGAGGTGCACAGGATTGGAAAAAACCGGTAATATCAAGGTCGTGTTGGCAAAGAAACTAAAGTGCACTATGATTGATTTTACAGGGCATGCAGGTCAATCATTTTCAATCCTTGAATATTTTTAAAATCGGCAGTATTTCGGGTAATTAAAGTTAAATCATAAACGAAAGCGGAAGCACAAATGATTGCATCAGGGAGTTTGATTTTATGTGCTTTACGAATTTCGGCGGTTTTTAGTTTGATGGGGCTTTCCAGTTCAATCACCATTGCATCCGATATGAAATTATAAAGTACTTCCATATCTTTTTCTGTAGCATCTTTCCAGCAAAGTAATTCAATCTCTGTGATGGTAGAAATACAAGGTTGAGTCTCTTTAAGAGCATCGTCAATATATTTTTCGGCCGCAGGTGGAAATTGTTGTTGCAGGTAATAGATGACAATATTGGTATCCCAGATATATTTTATTCCTATTCGTTTCGCAGGTCTTTAAGTTGTTTTTCAATATCGACAATCGGCTGTTTAGACATTGCTCCTTTGTAACGCTCTGCCCAATTGGTAACTGTTGGCATATTTTCCTTCCGCATTCGGATGAGGTTTAAAAGCTCCAGATCCTGCAAGAGCTTAATTGCCTTATCGTTGATGATGTCGATGGTTACGGTCTGTATCATTATCCTGTTTATTCAGAAAGTGGATTCCCGCCAAAGTGACCAACTTATTTCGAATCAAAGTGAACAAGTAATTCCTGCCTAAATTGAGCCACTTTTTGGAGCATGTTCGGGTATATAGGCAAAGATATTAGAATTGTCTTTGGGGATGTGTTTTTCCTCAGTAACACAATTGGGATTTAAGCCCAACCACAAACCCAACAGCGTTCTTAAGGGCTGGCCGGTTTGAAACCGTCCGACCCCTTACTCAGG
>JBIPNA010000029.1:0-16753 GCA_044375665.1 Catalimonadaceae bacterium | reverse complement strand
TCCCTGATCTTTCGGCTGATTTGCTTTGGGACCGATGGTTCCGTTTTGTGGTAAAAAGTAAGCCTTGGGGTGGTCGGGAGAGGCATTTGGGGCGAATGACAAACCAAATCAGGTCCGAAGCTTCCTGAGAACCTCTTCGGAAAGAGACCTGCTTACAGGAATGGTTGGTGCTACTTCTTTCAAATGCAAACGGTAACCCTGTGCATTTCCGGAAATGTGAACCACCTGGTGCAGATTGACCAGATATGAACGGTGGCAACGAACAAGAAATGTCTGACCTGTTTTTGATTCTATCCGGCTAAGGCTGGCTCTAAGCAACTGTTTTTGGGCAACCTGGTCCTTACGGTAATGGACTTCCACATAATTGTCTGCCGCAACCGCAAACAAAAAATCGGTAATCCGGAGCCTGATCTGGTCCTTTCCATTGTCTGACTCAAGGACAATTTCATGGTTTTCATCAAACTGCTGTGATTCCGGAGAAGGCGGAGCAGGCTGGGGAGGCGTGCTGTATTTCTTTCGGTTTTGAATCTGGGCAAGGCTTGTCAACAATGCAGAAGGAAAAAAGCCGATCAGCACTGTGGCCCAAAGCATAAACAGGAAATCCGAAATATGAAACCGGCCAGTTTGCCATTTTCCTGTAAACCACATGGAATACAGGTAGTTGAACAATGCAATGGCAGAAATCGTCAATCCCTGCAGCAGCATTTCGCGTTTGACAGTCCAGTTGTTTTCTGAAAAGTATGTTGGAAAGGCCCTTCTTGTAATGACTCCTATAACCAAAAGGGTGAGGGTGGTAATCAGCCCATAACCGGCTAAAAAGGCATATTTAAGCGGATGCTGCCATTCGTAAGTTCCAAATGGCTGAAAAACCATAAGGAATGCGGCCACCACCAATCCACTGACAATGGCCATCTGAAAAACTTTGTGGCGTTCTTCAGGGTAAGGATGAGCCTGTGAAAGGAAACCGATTGGCATAAGGCAAAGGTAGTTTGGGGAAATACGATTATACTAATCCGGTTTTGGCCCAATGCAAATCTAAATCTGAGGATCATTTCAAGCCGGTTTCTGCCTCTTAGGGGTAGTGCAAAAAAAATCCCCGACAGTGCCGGGGATCTTTCCATTATTTCTAAACCCTATTTATTCTCTTTTGTGGCTGTTACCAACCACGGTTTTCGTCGTTCTCATACCAATGTCTCATAGGGTCCAGAGGACAGAACCTGCTGGTTCGATTCATAATACGTTTAGGGAAACCACTCCGATGTGGAGGTTGTCTTAATCTGAATGGTTCTTTTGTTTAAATCCATATCCGATTGTTACTCGGGTGTGGCGTTTTTTTTTCGTATTGAATTGCTTCAGTGCGAACAATACAAAGGTGCAGGTTGGCCTTAAATTTTTGGAACAGCAATCGGCTGAATTCTTACTTGTACAGGTTCAAAGGCATTTGTTGTGTTTTGGCATGTAGTTTATCCTGAAAGTCGGGCTGGAAATTGACTTTAGTCTCTGGAAACAGGATACTTATGGTTGGATTATCCCGATTTGAATTCCGGAACTGGTTTGGAAATCCCGTGTGCGATTTCAGCGATTGGCTCAGATTTTATAGCGGATTTGAAACACAACATCGGTTCTTGCTGAACCATCTATTTCCTCAAGACCCGAACCGATGGTCTTTTGGTCTTTTTGAAGGGTTCGGGAAACGCGTAACCAAAGGTCAATTTTTCGGCTGGCGGTGTATTGAATCAGGCTGTAAACCCGAATCCCCCTTCCATAAAGCGCAGGGATAGAAAAGGCATACAATACGTTTTTTTCGTAGAGGTATTGCCGGTTGTTGTAGTCGTCGGTATCGAAGAGGCTGAACCTGTTGCTGATACTGAACTTTCGGAAGTCAAAATTCAGGTCCTGTGAAAAGGCAATGCCTTGTGTTGGACTTGCTCCTTTTTTCTGTTGCCACAATCCTCCCTGAACCCTTGTCCGAAAGGAAAGCCAGCTGGTAGCTTTGGCATCCGCCTGAAAAACCCAATTGGTGCGGCGGGTTTCTACCAATACATCTGCCAGAGTTGTGTTGCCGGCGAGGTTCCTCAATTTGGTTTCATCCCGGATTTGAAAAAAAACCGAGGCTGTTTTGGAAGGAGCATAGGTCAACCTTCCAAGGTATTCCTGGCCACCTCCTGGTCCATCTGTCTGGTAGCTCAAATATGGAAACCGGAACCTGTCGTAGTAAAGGGCAAGCTGCCATTTTGAATGGAACCTGTATTTGAATCCCCAGTACACACCTTGTTCATTGGCATTACGTGTTGCTTCGCCAAAACCATTTCCATAAAAGGCGTGGTAATTTCGGGCATAGTCCCGAAAAACCATACTGATGTCAATGCCCCTTCCCAGGCTTCCCAAAACACCTGAAACCACAGCATGGCCTCCGCTTTTGCTGGTTGCTGCCTCCCCGAAAAAAGCAAAGTTCTGGTGGTTGAATTGGCCTGAGAAACTGAGATTCTGGTTGATATCCCCGTTGAAATCAAACTGATTGTATAAAGTGGCTTTTCGGATAATTGGGAATTGGTATTGAAGATGGGTTCCCAAAACGCCGAGTTCAAATCTTCCGGCTGGATCTTTCCAAATGGCCGATACCCCCGCTATTGCTTCTTTATTGGACTGTTTGTTGCTTAACTCATTTTCCGTTCGGTGAAAGCCTGTGATGTTGATGGAGGATGCAAAACTCTCCTGGCCGTCCAGATCCGGATCTAAAGTATCACTGGCATTCTGAATGTTCCCATCTACACCTTTGTAACTTCCCAGAAAAGTTATTTCCAGCTGCTTCCAACCCACAGTTGCGGCTGCACCACGAAAAAACATGCCTTCCAGAACCGAAGTATATGGCTTTAGGCCCAAACTTCCCCGCCGGACCGTAGAAACCGGCTCGGCCCCTTTCCCAACTGCAAATCCTGCAGAGTACACAAGCCCTTGTCCGAACATAAACTGGTAATCGCCAACAACCGCTTTTTTAAATATGCCTTTCTTTTCCACATACAGGTGGGCAGACCAGTAGTCCATCCCGTATTGTTTTCCCGAAGGAGACCATTTCAGCTGTTCTCCCGGATCTTTTTCAGCGGTAAAGCCAAGACTGAAATCCCTGGGATGGCTGATCCTGTATCTTGCGAAAATCCGGTTGGGATCTCCCAGATACCGGCTTGCCCTTGTGCCATCGGGATCCAAAGGTGCTTCGGTATAGCCTTTTTGTGTCTCAACGGTTCTGGTGGTGCGAAGGATCAATGAATTGTTTTCTTCCTCTTTTATTCTTTTCCAAAGGCTTCGGTTGTCGTCGTTGGGTCCTTTATCTTCCACGGTAACAAATGGAAGCAGTGCATATATGGTATTGAGATCAAAAGTAGAAATGTTTTGGAGCTCATAAATTGAAAGGAGTCTCCCGTTTTTTTGCCGGTGCAGCAAAAAAGCCTGAACCTGGTTTTCACTCAGTATGTAAATGTTTCGCAGCTCATCTGGAGTTGCTTCATTTAAATCGAGTGGGTTGGAATAGAGCAAAAGGAGTTGTTCGTACAAATCTTCATAGTTGGCATCGGAACTTTGAATGTTGAACAGTTTCTCCACGAAATCTTCAACCTGAATTTCAGGCCGGGGATACGTTTGGGTCCTTCCGATCAAAGGAAACAAAAGGGCCAAAACCCACAGAGATCCAGTAAAAACCAGACGGAGACGCATTATTTTTCAGGATCGGGCGTTGCGGGACCTGTGTTTGAGGGAAGGGAACTGTCTTTTCCAAAGCGGAATTGGATTCCGATTCCATGGCTCCAGCCGAGTTCCGGGTGATGGGATACGCCGTAATCGAAATCAAAGTCCCTCCAGCGAAATGAAAATCCGCCGCTTGCAACTTTTGTATGGGTAGTAAAACCGGTTCGGAGCCAGAAGTTTTCCTGGAATTCATATTCGAGTCCTCCTTTTACCAATGTTTCCCGGTCCAGATCTTTCTGGACTTCGGCCAGAAGCTTTACAGATTTAACCGGAGCATAAAGAATCCCGCCCCTGACGATGGTCGGCAGGGTTTCATTATCGTAAGTGGATGCTTTTGTTTGTGTGATATTCGAAATGGCAGCGCCGAATTGAAGCGCAGGTGTTAATCGGGCAAGGCCTCCAAAACCAAGGATAAAGTGGTGACGGGCAGGAAATTCAGTTGCCTGGACGCCGTAATATTGTGCCTGAAGACCAACCGATGCAATGCCAAAAGTTTTGGCCCAGGCACCCATGGCCCTTGTTTGACTGAAGATTTCGTTTCCGAATCTGGAAGCGCCAATTCCCAGGGTGCCATATCTGGCATGGGGTAGAGCACAAGCGGCGGACAACTGGCTGAAAGCCGGGTTCCCGTATCGGCTGTCGTAAGCAGTGGTTACAACCGACCTTCGGATCCAGCCAAGAGCGCCGGGATTGTTGTGCACCGACCAGGCATCTGCGAAGAGACTGGTCACTTGTCCGGCTCCCAGACTTCGGGGTCCGGTTCCAAATCCCTCATTTCCAGCATGAACAACAAGTAAACAGCCCCATTGCAGGAGCATCAGCGCTAAAATCCGGTTTTGAAAAAACCCAGATCTGGACAAAAGGCAGTTTAAGGTTTGCATCTGGCGGCAATTTGATTTCAAAATGGCTTTCCTCCAACGATTTGCCACAAAAGATTACATGTCAAATGCATTCGATTATTTCCATAGCCTTTCATTCATTTCTGGCCTATGTTCGCAGGACCTATGTTTCTGAACCTTAAGTCTGTTTTTCTTGGCTTTTTGTTGTGTGGTACTATCCTTAACCTGAATGCACAATGGAGGGTACCGAAATATTCCAATGAATTTTTAGCCATTGGAACGGGAGCAGCGGGCATGTCGATGTCCGGTGCCCAGACAGCCTGGGTGAAAGATGTTACTGCAGGTTACTGGAACCCGGCAGGTCTGGCTGACCTGGAGAAAAAAACTGAAATTGGCCTTATGCATGCCTCTTATTTTGGCGGAATTGCCAATTACGACTATGCCGCAGCTGCAACAAAGGTCGATTCTCAATCGGTTTTGTCCTTTTCCTACATTCGTTTTGGGGTAGACGATATTCCCGATACCCGCCTTCTCATCGACAACGGACAGGTTGATTACCGGAGAATCTCAACTTTTTCGTCGGTAGACAATGCCTTTCTTTTCGGGTATGGGAGGAAAAATGTTGGATTTAAGGGACTTTCGGTAGGAGGGACCTTTAAAGTAATTTACAGAAAGGCCGGAAAATTTGCCAACGCCTGGGGATTTGGATTGGATGCCGGTTGCAGATATACCTACCGCAAATGGAAGCTTGCCCTGATGGCAAGAGATGTAACCACCACCTTCAATGCCTGGACCTACAATGTAACCGAACTGGAAGATGTTTTTGGTCAGACTGGAAATGCCATCCCGGTTTCTTCGGTAGAAATAACCCTGCCCACCTGGACTTTGGGGCTTGCCCGCACTTTTCCTGTCTGGAAAAACCGGATTCAAATCAGTCCGGTTCTGGATATGGTCACCACTTTCGATGGAAAGAGAAATACGCTGATCCGGAGCAACACCCTTTCTATGGATCCACGTCTGGGCATCGATGTCGGTGCTTTTTCATTGATTTCAGTTCGGGCAGGGCTGGGTAATTTCCAGAAAATTCAGAACTTCGATGGCGGAACCGATTGGAATTACCAGGTTAATTTTGGACTGGGTCTCCGATGGAAAGCCATCAGTATAGATTATGCCATCACAGATATGGGAAATCTCAGTGAAGCACTTTATAGTCACGTTTTTAGCCTTAAAGCAGCATTCTAAACCTAAATATGCAGACCACTTATCCCAAACGCGTCCTTTCGATCTGGCATTGGCTTGGGTTATTATTCCTGTACCTGTTGATGTTTGGGGCAGCCTTTGGTCAATCGGCTCCAACCTACACCGATTGGGTGAAAGTCAATCAGATTTATGTCCAGATTAAGGTGTCAAAAGAGGGTGTTTACCGGATTCCGGCATCTCTTGTTGCACAACATTTTCCCAATCTGTCATCTTTGAATGCTGCAGGTTTTCAATTGATCAGACGGGGTGCCGAGCAATCTATTTTTGTTTTCACAGGATCAGATAACGCCCTGGACAACAATGACTATATCGATTTTTATGGCAGAATGAATGACCCTGGGCTGGAAACCGAAATGTACCAGAAGCCCATGGTTGCCAGAAATGAAGTCCGCTCTGTGTATGATGATACCGCCTCTTATTTTTTGACATATAGTCCGGCCCTGGATGGGAAGCGTGTAGCCAACCCGGGCCTGAACAACAACTCCTCAGTTCCATTTGAAACCTACCATTGGAGAAGAGCAGCCAACTTTTTCTACGACCAATACTCTTTGGGAAAGGGTCTTCGCGGAAACGTCACCTTTTCCTCCTATTTTACTCCGGGAGAGGGTTGGACGGCCCGGGCAGCCTCATTGAATTTCGGAGATCAGCTGGTTGAAAACTCTTTTATCCACGCCCCGGTCAGAAACATTTTCAATTTGTTTCAGGGAGGGCCCGAACCAATTGTAGAAATCCTTGAAACAGGTCGTCAGCCGGTTAACCATAAAGTAGAAATTTTTGCAGGCCAGGCACAGCAAAGCCTTGGTAGTTTTGAGTTTACAGGACTTACAAACTACCTATGGCGCCAAAACTTTAGTCCGGCCCTCATCCAAAACGGAACCCTGAACCTATGGGCAGCCCCCCGTCTCACAGCGAATGTCGCTGTGGCATATGCCCAGGTAGATTATCCAGCCACTTTTCAGGTGCCCAATGGCTTTTCAGGTTTTGAGTTCTGGCTTAATCCAAATCCCAGCAATTATTCAAGAATCCGTTTTGATAATCTCGGCCAGATTCCTGAATTATATGATGTTACCGATCCAATGCAGCCCATTCGGCTTGGTGTCGGATTCCTTGGAGGGCAATATCTGGCCGGAGTAAACGGGACTCAGGAACGAAGGAGGCTTTTCATTCAGAATCAAGCCCAGATTTTATCGGCCGCTCAAGTTGAAAAGGTACAGTTTACCAATTTCAACCCAACCTTTTTTGATTATCTGATTGTAACCCATCCAAAACTAAGAAAACCAGTCGGCGCAGTTTCCGATCCGGTCCAGGCTTATGCAGATTACAGAACCTCGGTTTCAGGTGGAGGCCATAAAGTCCTCGTACTTGAAATGAAGGAAGTGTATCAAAGATTTGGATATGGCGAAAGAAATCCAATGGCAATCAGGAACTTATGTGGATTTTTTGTGCAGCGCCAATCCATACCCAAAGCGCTTTTTCTCATCGGAAAAGGACTAACTGTCCGGAGCCGGTTCCAGACCGGGTATTCTGATATTAACCTGATTCCAACTTTTGGCGTTCCGGCTTCGGACAATGCCTTTACCGTTGGCCTGGGAGAACCTGGGCGAACGATTGCCTTTCCCGTAGGCAGACTCGCAGCAACTACACCTCAGCATGTGTTGACCTACCTGAATAAGGTAAAAGAGACGGAGGCTTTTGCCTACGATGATTTGTGGAAAAAGAATGTCCTTCATATCTCAGGCGGACTCACTCCTTTGGAGCAATCTGCCTTTACCAACATCATGAACAACGAATTACGGAACCGCATTCAGGGGCCGTATATGGGAGCCAATGTGAAGATATTCAACAAAAGCTCCAACCAGACCATTGAATATATTGACATCCGGGCTTTGCTCAATTCAGGTCTTTCCCTGATCAACATGTTCGGTCACTCCTCCCGAACCTCGCCTGATGTGGAAATCGGGAATGCTTCCGATCCTACACAGGGATTCAATAATGCGGGCAAATATCCACTGATGATTGTGAATGGTTGTTTTACAGGAAACATTTATGAAACCTCGGGTTCCTTAAATGAGGATTGGATATTCACACCAAACAAAGGGGCCGTTTTGTTCTGGGCTGCTACCGATGAGGGTTTGTCAGCCCTGCTCAGAAGGCATGTCAATGATTTTTATGCCAACGCATTTCAGGATTCCACGCTGTTTGGACAACCAATGGGTCAGATTCAAAAAGCCACCATGCGAAAATACCTGAGCACTCTTTCCTCAGAGCCTCAGTTGGATTCGGCCTTTATGCATCAGTTTACCCTGCATGGAGATCCAATGCTTCGGATTTTTGCTGCCTCCAAACCAGATTACAAGACGAGCAATGCCGAAGTTTTTCTGGCAACTGTGAACCCGAATGCAAGTCAGTCCAGCTTGAAAATCGGGGTAATTGCCAGCAATTTTGGAAGAACTACCCTCGATTCAGTTCAAATCCGGATCAACCGAAGATACTCGGATGGCCAGACCCAGGACTTCATTTTCCAGGTGAAACCCATCGCGTATCTGGATACATTTTATTTTGATCTTCCTCAGAATCAGGCCTTTACGTATTCGGGAAACAACAGATTTGAAGTTGCCCTCGATTTTTTAAATTCTGTGGATGAAATGAATGAAACCAACAACACTGGTTTCTTTGAATATTTCGTTCCTGCCTCGGGGATACTACCGCTTTTTCCCAAAGCCTATGCAGTGGTGCCATCCCGGAACGTCCGACTGGTGGTTCAGGCCACAGATTTTCTTTCGCCCGACCGTCGGTATATTTTTCAAATTGATACAGCCGCCACATTTTCAAGCCCGCTTTTTTCCCAGTCTCCTGAGATTCTGAGTGGAAATGTTTGCAGCTGGAATTATCTCCTCCCCATAGACAGAGACAGTACCGTGTTTTTCTGGAGGGTCCGGTTTGCAGACCAGAAGAGTCCTTCTGATACGACCTGGTATCATATGAGTTTTGAGTACATCCGTAATTCTCCCAACGCCTGGGCCCAGTCACATTTTTATCAATTCAGGCAATCAGTAGAAGAGGGATTAGAGAAAAACTTTCCAAAGCGGAGATGGGATTTTCCATCGAAAACCAGCCGTATTGATGCCAAAGTTTCTGGGGGAAGCAAGCAGGGACCTTTGGACTGGCAGCTTTCTTTTGATGGAATTCCAGTGTTAAAGGGTTCGGTTGGAACATCCGATTGCTACAATCCCGGGTATCCCAGAATTGCTGCTGTCGTGTTTGATAAGTGTGATCTGAAGCCCAAGTTTTGGAACTACACCAACGATCCTATTGGGTATTACTACGCAGGTTGCGGAAGGCTGCCTTTCTCCGTTAATATATTTGAAAATAATCCCAGCTTCAACACACTGGCTGTTTATTTCCCATCCCTGATTACCAGTTTTATGGAGACTGGAGATTACCTGCTCTTGTTTCCTCTGGATTCCATGAATATGACGGCCTTCAGAAATGCTGCAAATGCTGTCTTGCCTTATGTAGGGGTAGATCCTGCAGCACTTTCAGGCCTTCAGAATGGCAATCCGTTTGTGGTATTTGGCCGAAAAACCGATGGAGCCAGTCCAGGTCAGGCCCAGATTCTGCTTCCGGAAAACTCCAATGTTCCACCAAATCGTCAATCTCTCACATTCAATAAAATCATTACCTCAGCCTGCGTTTCAGGATGGATTTCTTCAACTTCAATAGGCCCTTCCAGTGGATGGAATACCTTGTACCGAAGGTTTTCGCAGGGAGAGGATGCAGGTTCCGATCAAACCTATCTTCAGTTGATCGGACAAAGGCTTGATGGTTCTGATACGGTTTTGGTAAAAAGAATTGATGCTTTCCCTTATGATCTGAGTTCTATCCCGGCTTCCGAGTTCCCATATCTTAAGCTTAGGGCATCGGTAAAGGATACGGCGTTTTTTACCCCATCAATTTTAAAAAGATGGATGGTCAGTTTTGAATCGGTTCCCGAAGGAGTACTCAATACTTCTGTCATTCCGGTTTCTGAATACAAAGTAGCTGACAAACAAGAGGGTGATTCGTTGGGCTTCCGGTTTGCCTACACCAACATCTCAAACAAGGCTTTTCCTCAGAATCTCCGGGTTCGTTTTTTTCTGAACGGCCAATTGGCAGATACCCTGGAATTAAATCCACTTGCACCTGATAGTACTGTCCGGTTTTCTTATCCCAAATTTTCAACGATTGGGCGAACAGGTCAGAATCAGCTGCTTGCATTTGTGAATCCAAGAATTCAGGTAGAAGAATATTACGAAAACAACGCCATCAACATTCCTTTTCGGGTTCAGGCTGACCAGTTTCAGCCCATTTTGGACGTCACTTTTGATGGTGTCAAAATCATGAACGGAGATTATGTATCAGCGCAGCCATTAATTGGCATTTCCCTCAAAGACGAAAACAAATTCCTGTTTAAGTCTGATACCTCCGGGATGGTATTGCTTCTGACCAGGCCTTGCGCAGGCTGCAGTCCGGAAAGAATTCCATTGAATTCACCTCAGGTTCGGTACTTTCCTGCCGGGAACGATAATCAGTTCCGTATCGAATACAAGCCTGACAGGCTTGATAACGGTATTTACCGACTTGCAGTTCAGGGGGCAGATGTTAAGGGAAACCGCGCCGGATCAAATTTTTATGAGGTAGAATTCAATGTCCTGGACAAAAATACCATCACAAACTTTTTCCCTTACCCCAATCCTTTTTCGACCTCCTGCCAATGGGTTTTTACCCTTACCGGCCAGATTCCTTCAGACTTCAAGATTCAGATCATGACAGTAACAGGAAAGGTGATCAGGGAGATAACCAAATCAGAACTGGGCCCGCTTCGAATCGGAAACAACATTTCAACATACAGATGGGATGCAACCGACACGTATGGGGACCGTTTGGCGAACGGGGTTTACCTTTATCGTGTGGTAATGAAGGACGGTAATGATTTTGTGCAAAAAGAAACCGCGGCAGACCATACCTTTACCCGAGGTTTTGGCAAGCTCTACATCATCCGCTAAGTTCTGAAAACAAGTATTTATGGTTTCCTGCCCTGGTTTGTATCAGGGCTGCTTTTTCTTTTTTTCTTTCCCCCGGCCATTTTGGCACAGGAACGAATGGTCCTGGGTTATGCCCGGGATGCTGCCACCGGAAAGCCTATACCTTTCCCCAGGATTACCATTGAAGGCAGAAAATCAGAATATATGGGTGATATGGAAGGTAATTTTACCATCCCCGTGGCTCCTGGTCAGAAAGGGATTGTTATTCATGCATATCAATATCTTGAGGCTGAACTAAGTTATCAGGGCGAGGATACCCTCAGAGGTCTTCTCTACTTTGCTCATCCATTTACTTTTCAAACCATTACCACGGGCCCTGCAAAAGGTCTGGTTCGCCGGTTGCTCCGGCAACGCAGCACCATGGATCCCAGAAAAGAGCGGAAATACCAATATCAGAGTTACAACAAACTGGTTATTACCACGGCATATGTTTCAGCGTTAAAGGTTTATCTCGACAATATGATCCGGTTTTTTTCACCCGTCCGGATGGGAAGCCTGGCCACTGATCATCATATTTTTCTTATGGAATCAGCTTCAGAAAGGAAGTTCTATGATCCCTACAGACAGAAAGAAACCATTTTGGCTTCACGGGTATCCGGAATAAATAAACCTCCTCCTTTATCCCTGATTTCCGGATTTGAGCCGTTGTCAGTTTATGAACCCTTTCTAAGAATCGGAGGCAGAAAATATGTTTCTCCTTTGGCTGGGAGACCAGGGAAACGATACGTTTATTTCGTCACCGACAGCATCAGACTCGACAGCCAGATGGTGTACCTGGTAAAATTCAATCCCAAATCCTTGAGAAATAAAGAATTGCTGCAGGGCTTTTTTTATGTAGCAACCAAACCATTTGGGGTCATGGCATTTCAGGCCTGGCCTGCTTTCGACAGGGAAAGTACCTTCAGTTTAATGCAACAGTGTCGGCCTCTGCCTTCTGGCCGATGGTTCCCTACAGAAATCAAAACCACTTATCAGAGAAACCGATTGGGTTCTTTAAAAATCCCCATCGTGGCATCCAGTAAGACATATATTTTTGATCAGGGGACTATTTCTCAGCCTGATACCCAAAAATACTCTGAAGTGATATTTGAATTTCAGAAAGAGAAGTTGCTTTTCGGAAAGGACTTCCCTGCCAGGCTTCGCCAGGAAAGTCTATCCAACAGAGATAAAAATACCTACACCTATTTTGAAAAAATCGGTTCCCTTAAAGCTATTGACCGATATCTGACCTTTGGCCAAAAGCTTGTGGCCGGAAAAATCCCTTTCGGAAAAGTGGATATGGTTTTTCGCAACGCAGTTACGGTCAACGACCAGGAAGGCCTCCGGATTGGTTTCGGACTTCAAACCAATGAGAGTCTTTCCCGGATACATCAGGGAGGCGGTTACTTTGCCAAGGGCCTGAAAGATCAGCAATGGAAGTTTGGGTTAAATTATCAATATCACCTTACACCGAAAGATGTGTTGACAGCCCAGTGGAAGAAAGATCTGGCTGAACCTGGTATTTTTTCATTTTCCTTCAACAAACAACAGTACTCCACAGAGCAATTGCGGACCATCCGGATTTCAAGGTTTGACAAAGTCAATGCTTTGGAATTGGGTTGGAATCACCAATGGGCGCCAACGGTTATTTCCCGGGTTTCGGCTGAAATGGGACGGAGGCAATATTTATATTATTACCGGTATGCGGCAGATTCAGCCTCGGAGGGTTTTGATATTGCTGAGTTGGGAGTTGATGTACACTGGGCACCGGGAGAGCAATTTGCCAGGTACGCACAAGATAAGTTTAGTCTTGGATCTCCATACCCTTCCTTTTGGTTACAGTATGCGCAGGGCTTCGGTCCGGTTTCCAGAGATGCATGGACCTACAGCAGATTTGAAGGAAAAATCCAATGGACCAGACGTATTCTGGGTTTGGGAGAATTGGGCTTGCAGGTGGTTGCCGGCTACCAAACCGGGAGAAGGCCCTATCCTTTACTGTTTTCCAGCAGGGCTTCTTACCGCGATTTCTCACTGCTTTCCTACAATTCATTTGAAACCATGCGGTATAATGAATTTGTACACGATCGGTTCGTCAGTATTTTCTTTTCGCACAAGTTTTCCAAAATGCAGATATCAAACCTGCCTTATCGCCCTTATTTTACACTGGTGCATAATATGGGTTGGGGAAGCGTTCGTAATCCCGAAAAACACCTGGGGATCATCATTAAAGATTCTCCCAAAGGCTATCTGGAATCCGGCTTATTTCTCAACGATATTTTTGTGATTCCTCTTTCAGGCTTGAGTCTTGGAATAGGGGCCGGGATGTTTGTACGCTATGGTCATTATGCCCTTGACGGATATCTCAACAATCTGGCTTTCAAATTTTCCACCAGTCTGGGCTTTTAAATTACGGAATCCATTCGGATAAAGGCTTCATGCCTTTTCCAGGACTTATCTGAGGAAGTATATTAAGGATCTTCAGGGCAAGTCCATCTAATCCTTCACTCGACTGATTGGCCAGCAGAATCAAACCCATCTGCTTCTCCGGATAAAAGCCGATGTAAGACGAGAAACCGCCAGTCCCACCATTATGCCAAACAATGTCTCCACCCCCTGAAATGCTGCCTGAGAAATGATCGTGATGCCAGGCTTTGCCTATTCCGCCCATGGTCATTGGATAGATTTCTTTGGTACAGGATTGAAAAACAGAGGCGATTGGATGATTTGTGGTAAGGTGGGCTTCCAGAAACAAACATATATCCGGCAAAGTTGACCTTACCGCTCCGGCTGAAAACATTACAGGGAAATCCCATGGGCATGTTGGTTTGCCGGTTTCATCAAACCCTTGTGCCATTCTTTGTTTTAAATCTGGCAGGGTCCCGGTTGAATTCATTTTCAAGGGTTTCAAAATCTGAGTCTGGAGCCGGGCTTCAAAACTTTCTCCAGTGCTGTTTTCCAATACGTTTCCAAGCAAGGCAAAACCCATATTGGAGTATTCGAAATGGGATGAATCAGGTGGGATTTTATCAGTCGGATTCCTGAGGTAAGCGGAATACATTTCCGGGCTTATGTCGGTATAGGGATTACATTCATTGCGAATGGCACCCAAAAAAGTTTCCGGTATCCTGGGGTATCCGGAGGTGTGGGTAACCAAATCCAAAAGCCGGGTTCCATCAGGATTTTTGTTTCGAAATTGGGGGGGGAGATGTCTCTCAACCGGATCGTTCCAATGAATGGTGCCCTTTTGAACAAGCATTTCGAGAAGTTCAGCGGTCATTACTTTGGTTATTGACCCAATTTCAAAAACTGATTCAGGGTTTAAAGACCTTTTAGCCGAAGAGTCTGCCTTCCCCAGATATCCCAGATACCAAAGGTTTTTATGGCATATGGCGAATGCAATACCAGATCTTGGTTTGTCTTTGAGGTATTTCTGACAAATTTCCCGGGTATGTATTTCCAGATTGCCTGTATCAGGTTGGTGGCCGAGAAAGTAATAAGCCAGAATACCCATCAGGGAAACAATCAGAAGGCCAATACCCAAAACCCACAACAAAACTTTAATGCCTGTTTTCATGCCGAAAGAAAGGAAAATGAAATTTAACCGGAATTCCTTCCAGTCATTTTTTGGGTAGAAGGCATTGTTCTAATTCATCGTCCAGCGAAGTCCTCCATAAATGGTTGTGCCTTGAAGGGGGGCGTAATTGTAGGAAGGATCAAAAGAATATCCTTGCGGATTGTTTTCATTCACCCTTTTGTCAAATGGATCGAAAGGCCGGAGAATGGGATTTGAAGGTTGAAAATTGAGGAGATTCCGAAGTCCCAGCTGCCATTCCAGCCCGGACCGGAAGGTTGAAGAAACCTGGAAATTAAGAAGTGGATAAACCGGTGACCATGCAGGGCGAAAATCATTAGGGAATACCGGGAGTTTCATCGGACCGTTTATCCGCCCGCTAAAATCCAGCATCAGCGATTGAATTTTATAGCTCAATGTGAATGTGCCTGAAAGGGGAGGGGCGAAAAGTTGCGTCTGACGGCTGTATTGGCCACCCGATTTTTTGTGCATCCGGAAAACGTCCATCCACGTGGCACCGGCAAGGAGTCTGAACCCATTTCCCCATTCCCGTTGATACTGGACCGAAACTCCCTGGGAAATACCATAACCAGAAAGGTTACTGTATATGATTTTTTCAGGATCTGTTTCAAAATCTCCCTGAATCTGGTTCGAAAACCGGGTGAGAAATGCATTGACCTCAAGCACGCCAAAACCTTTGTGGTGGTTCATATCCCATTGGTATCCAAGGTTTCCGTTCCAGCTTTTTTCAGGTCGAAGTGCTTCTTCCAAAACTACGGTCCGGGCGCCGGTCAATGCTGCATGGTCTTCGGCAAACAACTGGACCACCCTAAAGCCACTTCCTGCTGAAAACCGAAGGGTATGACTGGAATTGAGGGCCTTCCGAAAGCCAATCCTGGGTGTCCAGATGCCTCCATGAACCGGGTGGGCATCATATCTCAATCCGGCCAAAGCTGTAAACCGGGGAGACCATTGGTATTCCCACTGACTGAATAATCCGGGCAAAACGATTGTCTTTTGCTGAATTCCAGATGCGTTTATTTCTCCCGAACCAGTTGCCGGGGTATTGTCATCATAGTGTTGCAGGCGGATGGGCAGACCCGAAACGCCTTTCCATTTACCTTTTTCAAGGTTCCAAACCAATTGGGCGAAACCGGTATGCTGGGAAGCAAAAAAATCCTGGATCCCGTAAGCAGAGTTTTGCTGATGAAAGTTGTAGGAGTAGTCAAGTTTAATGTTTTGAAGGGCCATCACAGGGAGGGTCCCAAGAACTTCTACCCTTTGGGTCTGAATGGTTTCCCCGTAAATTGAATCGGTACCTCTCCATTCTGGTGTCCAGTTATTTTGTCCACCCCATCGGTTTTCGTTAAACAGACGTACCGCCAAAGAAGCCTTTTTTCCTGACTTGGTGTGAAAATCCCATTTGTTAAAGACGGAAACCCTTTGCTGAAGTGCCAGGTCGGTGAATCCATCGGCATTGCGGTCCTTTGGGAGCCCATACCAAAAGGCATTTAAGCCAAGGTAGGATTGGTTTTTTCCTTGTTTCCATCGCGTAGAAAAATCCAGATTGGTCTCACCAATAGACGTTGCAGACCATTCCAGTCTGGCCTTTGGGGTGCTGCCTGCATCCCGGGTTATGATGTTGATGAGTCCGGCAACTGCCTCAGAACCATAGAGTGTAGAGGCTGGTCCTTTAATCACTTCAATCCTTTTGATAAGGGATTGAGGAATCCCCGAAAGGCCGTAAACAGTAGACAGTGAGGAAACGATAGGCATTCCATCAATCAGGACCATGGTGTAAGGCCCTTCAAGTCCGTTGATATGAATATCACCTGCGTTACAAACATTGCAATTTAACTGAGGTTGAACCCCATTGATCATATTGACCGACTCCATAAGGGTTGGAGCCCATGTTTTTCGGAACAAAGCAGGTGTGTAAACCTCAATGGGCATTACAGATTCTGTCCTTACAACTTCATTCATGGTTCCGCTTACCACAACTTCCTGAAGTTCGCGGCTTTTGGGCTGCAGTAAAATATCCAGGAATCTTCTTCCCGTCAAGCGAATGGTATCGGTTACAAACCCTGGAGCCCTCACTTCCAGGGCCTGGTTCGATAAAACTGAATCTGCCAATTGAAACCTTCCGCTTAAGTCTGTCAGGAAACTGAATCCAGAAGGCAATAGCCGGCAGTTTGCAAAAGGAATGGGTTCTTCATTGCCGTTTTCCCTGATGATGCCCCGTAAATTTCTATGCTGTGCCTGAAGGGAAAGGACTGGGA
>JBIPNA010000311.1:0-4489 GCA_044375665.1 Catalimonadaceae bacterium | reverse complement strand
GCCTTTATCTTGGAAAAACCCGCGATGGAAAATCCTTCCGGTTTTCCAGAAACTAAAGCCATAGTTCAGGTACTACTTTGAAATTTTGAGGCAGTGATTCAACCAGAATCACTGCTTTTTTTTTGAGCCGATACGCCTGAAAAGCTTTGGAAGCACTGAAGCCAGATCCTTTTTTGGGAACAACTGGTTTCGGTGACTACATGGAAATCCTTTTCCGGAGCTATAACCCTTCAAGGTAAAGGATTAAGGAAAGCATTTAACCAGAAATCCGGCATTTTGACTGAATCCCATCCCATTCTTTTCAAAAAGGCCGAAGTCCTTACTTTCCATTTCTGTCCATTGGGTAAATCCATGGAATTTGGACCTTTCTTAATTCTATATTTGTGTGCCTTAACCATTTAACCAAACAGTTTTACACCATCCATGCTTTTTAACCGACTCATTCTCGGTTTATGGTTTTCGTTTCTTCTCCTTTCAGGTTTGGACTTGTCGGGCCAGAATCAGGTTACCTATGCAGGGAACAGCGGCAAAGAGCGGTTTAACGATGTGTACCGGCTCCCCAATGGCAAAATCCTGGTAGCAGGTCAGGCCGACAACATGGGCTGGACCAATGCCCCAAAAACATTCCTCAATATCAATCTGGCCCCCGGACAGGTAAGCACCTGGAGCAATTCTCCAAATCAGGCTTTTCTGTTGCTGATGAATCCTCAAAGTACAGTCATTGAGCGGGTCTTTTTATTTCCATCTTTCAGTGTAGCCAGTGTTACCAGAATTCGGACCACAGATGATCCTACCCGAAAAACCGACGACAGCAGTTTTGTGGTGTACGTTTCCGGAGAACGCCTGGTCAATACCCCCGAGGACGACGGTTATTTTATAGCCCGCCTCAACGGCAACTTCATTACAGGTGCAGGAGGTACAGGATTGCCCTCTGCTACCAGCTGGTATTATCCGGTTTTTTGTCCGGGAGATGAAGGAACTTCTGCTTTTAAAGAAATTCAACCCTGGGATGTGGGATCCGACGGACAAGTGGTTTTTGGCAGGGGAAAAGCATATTCCTGGGACTGGGCCTCCATTGAAAAACTGGATGCCAATGGCCGAAGGACATCTGTGGAACATTGGCCGGCGCATTGGAGCAATTCGACCGAACTTCCAGCCTACAGAAAGGCTTCAGCCAATCCAACCACTGCCTACAGCGCTATTGTTTTAAAAGTAGGCCGGGCAGGAAGCCTCCGGTCTTCGGTGACCGGAGACCCCTACTGGAGTGGGTACAACTGGAACCTGAATACAGACGAAAGAGGAAATCCCCGTGTAGGAAAGTTTCCAGACGATTTTTATTTCAGTCGTGCATATAATGGCAGCAATGGTGCCCCAAACACCGGTGGCAGGGGCAGGTTGACCAATCCTGTCACCAATTCCTACGGCGATTCTGTAAAAACCTACAGGGCAAATACCAATTCCGGAGACCAGGTAAAGCCTACCCAGAGGCTTGGCGGAATTACCATTGACCGAAGAAACAACCATGTTTATTTCGGATACAGCACCAAGTCCTCCTTTTACACACCGGTCAAGTACCAGGGTAAAAACTGGATTCCAGATTTTGAACCCGCTGTGGTGGCAATGACAGCCGATGGCCAGATCAAATGGTGGGCCCGATTGTATGATATGCGGGGAATCTCGCCACCTGACCAATACATTGATGGGGTAGAAATTGATTACTCCGGCGACATGCTGGTGGTGTTGGGCCGACAGCATGGCACCAACACCTTTGCGTTTTGGAGGGGAAATGAAGTGATAGGAAATTCGGCTTTCCAAAACAATTATACAGGCGTAAATACAGTTGCCACTGGCCATTATTCCTGGATTGGCAAGTACGACCTGATCCGGAATCCAAGTCAGGTTTTGCCGATGAGTCCGGTCGTAAAACACTGTACCTACATGATGGAATACAGGGATCCAGCATCGGGTCTGGGTTCTCCGAGTTCGGATCCGAAGCTGGATGGATGGCCCACGCCAAATTCTGGTTTCCCTGATTTGAATACGACCCGTTTCCCATCTCCGGGAAGGGTGGCTGTAACTCCGGGCGGAGGGGTTTGTGTCATCGGAAATGGACGAAGGGTTATTACCACATCCGACGCATTTCAGAAAATGCCAAAACAGTCCAGCGGCTCCATAAGTGCCTGGTCAAATTTTGTCCGGATATATCTTCCAGACCTTTCGGGTCTGATTTACAGTTCCCTGTTAACAGGAAAGTGGGATACACTTACCGGAATTGGCGGTAGCAATACCGATTTGAATGGGTTGTACCCTTACAACGGCGGCATTTATGTTGTCGGGAACCATAGCGCCTCCGCTTCTACCGGCGAGGCTCAGGGGAACCCAATTCCTACAGCTGCTATTCCAGCCTGGGGAAACGGCAGTCCCCAGAATGAATCAGCCATTTTTGCCCGGATGAAGATTGACCGGAATTATCCCATTTCGGTTCAGTTGAATCCCAATGTGTTTTGCTCGATGGCGGGGAACAATGCCTTCCCAATCAAATTTACTCCTCCGGCAGATTTTCTGGTTCAGTTTAATACAGGCACCATTTTCAGGGTAGAGCTTTCTGCTCCAAACGGGAGGTTTCAGGGTCAGGGACCGGGAGGTTCGACGACGGTTCTGGGAACTTTAAACTCTACCTCCAACCTTCAGCAAACCATCAACGCAACCTTCCCGACCAGCCTGGTGGCCGGAACAGCATATGGTCTTCGGGTCCGGGCTCTCAATCCCCTGATTCCCGGGCCTGGGTACGACACCATTCCCGGGTATTGGTACAATGTGACCATCGTAACGGGAATACCTTCTACTCCCGGTGTAGTAAGTGGGGAAACGTTGATATGTGGGAATGCTGTAGCTACCAGTACCTATACGGTAAGAAAAGCCAGCAATGCAATAACCTACGAATGGGAAATTACCCCAACGGTGGCCAATTTCCAGGATCCCTGCAATTTACCCGGATGTGCAGGCGTGATTGGCGGAACCGATACTTCAGCAGTAGTGGTCTGGAATCCCTTGTTTTCGGGCGTTGCCACCATTCGGGTCAGGGCCAAAAACCCATGTGGCACGAGTACAGGTTGGAGCACACTCAGCAACATTACCGTGGCCCCCTGCATCACCACCAGCTTTACCGGTTCGGTTTGTGCCGGGCCGAATGCCGGAGTGGTCATTCCATTTACGGTTCCGGCAGGTGTTTCGGTTTCCGGAACCAACAGCTTCACAGCGCAACTTTCTGATGCCAGCGGAAATTTTGGATCACCTGTCAACATTGGCGTTGTAAACAACATTCCAGGCGGAAATGGCCCGATTTCAGGACAAATTTCAGGATTTACCATTCCCATCGGCACCAATCCAAGCCCTGATTTCAGGATCAGGGTGATTGGGACAGGAACCAATCCGGCTGTGCAGGGATTCCCTTCAGAGCCTATTACCATCCGCACGCCGCCCGGAAAGCCAGGCAAGCCGGTTGGAATTCAAAAATATTGTTTCAACAATATCCGGACCGGGACTTTGGATGTCAGCCAATTCAGGTCCTCAGGCGGAAAAGTTTTACTGGTAATTTCAAACCACGGATTGGCAAATGGCCAGCAAATCCACCTTGACATACAGGCCCCGGCACCAGTTCAGTTTAGTGGCCTCTGGACCGTAACCGTGGTGAATAACAATGATGTTACCCTGAATGGATCTGTTTATTCCGGTGGAAATTTCAATGATGCAGGACTTGTGCGTTGGAACTATTTCACGACCACCCCGATGCTGGATGCCTCCTATTATGAATGGAGTCTGAGCAATCCGTCTCTGGCAACATTTCAAACCAACAATGACCCGGGAACGGTACTAAATTTCAATCCTGTTGAAGGAAACTCCTGGCTGAAAGTAAGGGCTGTGAATGAGTGCGGAGCCGGGCCCTGGTCTGATTCGATTCAAATATTTATCGAAAGTTGCCTGAAAATCAATCTGGAACCCAATTCGGCCTGGTGCCCGGGGACTGTGATGGACAGAACCAGTCCAGGTGGAACCATAAAACTCCAGATTTCAAAAGCGGCCTTTACCTCGTATTTCTCCAGCTCGAATTACAGGGTAGAAATTTCCGACCCTACCGGAAACTTTACCACGCCTTCCTTTTCTTCGAATCTGTTGTGGAATAACAATCAGGCTCTGGCCGGAAGAATCACCTCGGTAACCAATGGACCTGGAAAAATCCTGCTCAACATTCCCAACCATGGATTTTATTCCGGGGCCAATGTTCGATTGAGTGATTTCAACAATGGGTATTCCTATCTGAATGGTACCCGGGATTCCATAACGGTAGTCGATGCCAATACCATCCGACTGGAAAGAGCTGCGTTATGCGCCTCGAATTGCAACCTGACCCAGACTGCATCCATCACCGGACATGACCTGCTTAGTCCGATAGATCTGAGAATTACCCTTCCTGCCTCCCTCCCATCGA
>JBIPNA010000310.1:0-4495 GCA_044375665.1 Catalimonadaceae bacterium | reverse complement strand
CCAACTTTCACAACAGATTTAAGTGGACCAAGCCGGGATTTTGCAGAAAGCTCAAGTAATACCTGGTTTGCTTTCGTCCTGGCATTGGTCTTAATCTATCTGGTCCTTGCTGCCCAATTTGAGAGTTTTATTGATCCGGTTATCATCATTATTACGGTTCCGCTTGCTGTGGCAGGAGCAGTTTTCTCTCTGTATATGTTTGGGCAAACACTAAATATTTTTTCCCAGATCGGAATCATTATGCTGATAGGTCTGGTTACAAAAAATGGGATATTGATTGTGGAATATGCCAACCAAAAACAATTGTCCGGACTTTCCAAAAGCCAGGCAGCACTCGAAGCTGCCTCTGCACGATTGAGACCCATATTGATGACAAGTCTTGCCACTGCTTTGGGAGCCCTCCCGATTGCTCTGGCTTTAGGGGCAGGTGCCACCAGCCGTATTCCATTAGGAGTTGTCATTGTTGGGGGCTTGATGTTCTCTTTGATTCTTACTTTGTTTGTGATACCTGCGATGTACAGCTTCATAGCCAGAACCAAAAGCCGTTAAACGTGGAATAGTCATTTCAAAAAAAGAGATCAACCAGGGGTCTTGATTTGATTTTAGTCATACTGCATGTCGACCCAGCCCATACTTCCTGTTTCCGACACCCCGATTCCCATTTGGAACCGGCCTCTCCGATTTGGAAAATATCTCAATGAAAAACAGATCTCCCTTTTACAAAAAGGCCTGGAGATCTACACTTTAGGAGACTTGTTCCGGCACTACCCTTTCAGATACGAAGACCGGACAAAAATCCACCTTGTCAAAGATCTTAACCTGGGAATGCTGTCGGCTCAGTTAAAAGGCACTTTTACCGGTTTTGAATTTCTTGGTCAAGAAAAGACCCGCAGGCTTTCGGCCAGATTTTCAGATGGAACAGGCAGTATCGAGGTGGTTTGGTTCCAAAAAGCAGAGGCCATTCGAAAAATATTGAAAACTGGTCAGGAGTATTGGCTGTATGGCAGGCTAAATCATTTTAATGGCAGAACAGGATTTACACATCCTGAAGTGGAAGTGGTGAAACCAGAAGAAGTGCGATCGGGATTTGAACCCATTTACTCCACTACCGAAACCTTAAAGCGGTTTGGATTAGATAGCAAAGGACTCAATCGATTGATTCTTTGGAATTTACAGTTCTTCGCTTCTGAAATAAAAGAACCCTTTTCTCCAGGTTTGCTTAAAGATTGGGACCTGATGCCGCTTCCCCTGGCCCTTAAGGAAATACATAAACCGCAATCTGAAGGGCTATTAAAAAGGGCACTGGTACGGTTGAAAACCGAGGAATTGTTTCCTATGCAGTTTTTCATGCTTCGAAAAAAACACCTCGCACAGGAAACAAGTCCCGGATTTTATATGCCAAAGCTTCAGACCTTTCATAAATTTTATGAAGAAGGATTGCCATTTGCCCTGACCGGAGCCCAAAAAAGAGTTTTGAAGGAAATTCGTCAGGACCTTTTATCCGGCAAGCAAATGAACAGGTTGGTTCAGGGAGATGTAGGAAGCGGGAAAACAATAGTTGCGTTTATGGCCATGCTGTTTGCCATAGACAATGGCTTTCAAACCTGCTTAATGGCACCAACTGAAATCCTTGCCCAACAACATTTTCAAACTTTACTGCCATTTGCTACCAGTCTGGGACTGTCTCTTGCCCTTTTGACCGGATCTACGCCAAAAAGCGAACGAAAAAAAATGGCAGCCCTTTTGGAGGATGGAAGCATGCATTTGCTGGTGGGCACCCATGCATTAATAGAGGAGACTGTTGTGTTTCAAAATCTCGGCTTGTGCATCATCGACGAACAGCATCGTTTTGGCGTAGCCCAGCGTGCCAGGTTGCACGCAAAAAATCCAAATTCACTTCCGCCCCATATTTTAGTCATGACGGCCACACCGATACCGAGAACTTTGGCGATGGCACTGTACTCAGATTTAAACATTTCAAAAATCGATGAAATGCCAGCCGGAAGAAAAGAAATTCAAACAGTTCACCGGACCGAAGGCCGGCGAATGGTCGTTTTTCAATTCCTGAAAGACCAAATAAAAGAAGGCCGGCAGGTTTATGTGGTATATCCGATGATTGAAGAATCTGAGGCACTTGACCTGGCCAATCTGATGGAAGGATTTGAAAGTATTTCCAGATCTTTTCCGGATTGTCACCTGAGCATAGTCCACGGAAAAATGAAACCGGCAGATAAAGATTATGAAATGGGAAGGTTTTTGAAGAACGAAACCCAGATTATGGTCGCTACAACAGTAATTGAAGTTGGGGTTAATGTGCCCAATGCTTCCATCATGCTGGTCGAAAATGCAGAGCGATTCGGGCTGACACAGCTGCATCAACTCAGGGGCAGAGTGGGACGAGGAGAATTTCAGAGCTATTGCATTCTGATGACAGGGCCCAAGCTAAGCAGGGAAGGCAAAATCAGAATTGAAACACTTTGTCAAACTACGAATGGCTTTGAAATTGCAGAAACAGATCTGAAACTCAGAGGTCCGGGCGACCTGATGGGCACCCGGCAGTCTGGTTTGGCCGACCTGAAACTGACGAATTTAAGTGAAGACGAAGAAATCCTGAATCAGGTCAGGGATCGTGCAAGCACCTTGGTTGAAATAGACCCAAATCTGGAAATGACTGAAAACGAGGCACTTAAAACACATCTTATGGAAGCATTTCGGGAAAAAACTTACTGGACCAAAATTTCCTGAATGTAAATTCTTCTATACCAACTGCATCTTTCTACATTGGCGGAGTTTTTTTTAAAAAACCCTTTCTATTTTTACCCGTCCAAAGTCTTACTTTTTTTCCTCGACATTAGTTCTTCAAGCCAAAGTATGAATATAAACAAAACCTTAACAATCCTGAGTGTATCCGGATTACTGTTTTTTACCGGATGCAAGGATGAGCCCAAGCAAGAAGAACAGCAATCAATTTCACCCGTGGTCATCACCAACAACGACATCGGGCAAGCCAAAGAACTTTTCCTTCAGAACCCTGTCATAGATACAACCTGGCTGTTTGACAGCAGTAATACTGGTTTTGGGCAGAAGCAGGATTTTAATGCGGATTCCGCGGCGATTAAAAACACCTTCCCTGCTGAGCAAAATACCGATTGGTACAAATTTGTGGCTTCCGCTGATACTTCGCTATCCGTTACAATTGAGCCAAATGATCCTCTTGCAGAGTATGATATAATTGTTTTCAAAAGCACGGGAGATAGCGTTGAATCTGATTTACAAAAAGGATTAATCCCGGCCATCAGGTCGAATTTTGGACGAATTACGAAGCCCTCAGATACAATAACTGGTTTTTATTGCGATCACCGGCTTCCTGACCACGTTGGTGCAGGAGACAGTCTGGCTTTTGCCAAAGCTTTCTGGACCCAGAAAGGCGAAACCTATTATGTAGTGGTCAACACAGAAACTGAAAAAGGAAAAGGATATAAACTAAGAATACAAGCCTGTGCTCCGGGTACCGGAGGTGCAAAAGGAAAAAGTGTTGCCGATGCAGGACCTTCTGCTCCGGAAATTACAAGCTTTTACCCTACCAAAGGACGGCAGGGAACAAACGTTTTAATCAAAGGAAATCACTTTAAAGAAACACAGGCAGTCCGTTTCGGAGGAACTGACGCTGAATCATTTCAGGTCGTTTCCGACAAATTGATTAAGGCCAGAGTTGGATCTGGATCAAGCGGTACTGTAACTGTAAATACGCCCTCAGGAGAAGCAGCAAAAGATGCATTTTCCTGGTTGGAAAGTAGCTCCAAACCTGGAAAGAAACCTGTTGCCCGCAAAAAATCAGCTCCGGAAGATGATGGGGATTACTACATCGTGAAGCCAAAAGATACCATGTTTTCAATTGCCTTCATTTTCGGGATGACGGTGGATGAAATACTTAAATTAAATAAGCTTAACGATACCAATGTTTTCGTAGGACAGAAATTGAAGGTGATAAGGCGTCAGTTGCCACAAAAGAAAATTGAGGAGAAAGTTAAGGCAGCTCCTAAAGTAGTACCCTCAAAACCAGCACCCGGCAGCACTACTGATCCCAAAATAATTGCTGCTCCAAAACAAGATCCCCCAAAAACCGACCCTGTCGTACCCTTGACGCCCAACCCAGTTGATCCGATTCAAGGCAAGACGTCCAACTTTACTCCTACCCCTCTGTTCCCCAAAGAAGATCCGAGAAAAACAACCAATGATGTCCAGGCCACCAACTCCCTGGCCCCTGCTGACAAAAACTTCTGGGTATATTGTAATGTTACCTCAGGGGTTAACAAACAACCTGTTGGCGGAACGTTACAGGTGGTAGATTTAAAACGTAAAGACCTGGTGTACAATGTCCAGGCAAACAAGACACAGAAAGTTCCATTGTTTAATGCAGGTGGAAAACAGAAACTCTTCATCTGTGATATCTTCGGTTACAAAAAGCAGGATTTCGACTTGAACCTGGACAACA
>JBIPNA010000309.1:0-4500 GCA_044375665.1 Catalimonadaceae bacterium | reverse complement strand
CAACATCCCGATCAGATTTTCCTCCAGGTTGCCCAAAAAGTGCTGAAAGAAGCCGGGATTTCGATTCAGGGGGAACAAATGGCTGGCAAAGAAGTTCAGTCTCTTTTTGTCCTGGAATCCCCTCCCCTTTCAGAAATTCTGAAGGAAGTAAACCTGAACTCCAACAACCTGATGACCGAATCCGTAGCATATGCCCTGGCTTTAAACGACAGCAAAAAGGATGAAAACGGCTGGACCCAACTCGAAGCTTTTGCCCGGAAACTGGGTTGTGCCAAAGGTTATTATTTTGCTGATGGAAGCGGCCTTTCTCCTACCAACCGGATTAGTCCTCAGGCACTTTGCACGGCATTGGCCTGGGCAAAAAAACAGCCCTTCTATCCGGCTCTGGAAGCCTCTTTGCCAGTATCCGGAATTTCGGGAACCATGAAAAACTATTGCAAAGGCGCTACCGGGAAAATCAGGGCTAAAAGCGGAACCCTGACGCGGACTTTTTGCTATTCGGGATATGCACAGGCCAAAGGCCGGACACTCATTTTTTCAGTGATGATCAACAATTATTCAGGGCCCTTCAAAGAAATGAAAAAGGAACTGGAAAAAGTCCTGGAGAGCTTTGCAGAAATAAAATAGGCCACAAATGGGTTTTTTGTCCTGGTCTGAAACAAGTGTATTCAGATTTTGGCAAAGACTACTCTTTCTTTATTTCCAGATATTGAACGGCCACACCATCGGCCATGAGACGGCAAAGGTATTTTCCGGCAGGTACCTGATCCATGTCGAGCATGGCCTGCGCCCAGCCACGGGGTCTTATGGGATTATTCTGCAACACCTTTCGTGATACCGGATCGAGGTATTGCAGCACCGCCCTTTGAATGGTATCCGGAACCCACATCGGGATGAGCATTTGATATTGTCCAACTGCAATGGGTTCTCCAAGCCAATGCTGCTTGTCTGAAGGTAGAACCAAAGTTTTGGAAGGATCTGGCTTCATAGCAGAAATTAAGGTCGGCAACAGAAACGGCTGTTCGTCAATCAACTGTTCGCAGACGGCAGGATTAGCGAATCCGGCTGGTTGTTGGGTTTTATAAATACAGGTATCATCCACAAGGTCTGGATCTAAAGCCAGATTGCGGTGGTTATTGGGAAGCGGAAAATCCACCATGCCTCGAATGGCCGGACCCCAGCCCACAAATTCGTTTTCATACCGGTAATACGCCACTTCCTTGCCTGTCTGGTTGTCGATGGCTATCCAGTTCCGGAAATTGGGCCATCCATGGGCGGGATGATGCAGATCCAAAGGGCCACCTCCTTCGATGGGCAATTGCGATCTGTCTTTCTGTGCTGTGGGCCAGATATTCCCATTGGGGTAAGGAAGGCCCTGACTCATTGGATTTTCCGGTCCGCCAATGCTATTGCTAGGTGCCAAAAGGCCAGACTGGAGCAACAGTCCTTTTGCCAGAACAAGCCCTTTTCGAACCACTTTACCCTGTTCAGATCCTGGAGAAACCTCAAAGGCATTGCACTTGAGCTGAAGCTCGAAGCGGGCTATGGTTTCTGCCAGAGCAGGACGAAGGTCAATACAAACACCATTGTCGGAAAAAACATTGCGGTAAGCCAGAAAATGGGTGATGGAATCTGAAGGGAGTTGTGTTCCAACCGCCACTGCCATGCCTGTAAACCGGTTGAAAGCGAGTTTTACCCTTCCGTTTGTCAATAAGCCGGTATCAGCAGGACCGGCTACCAAGCGGCAATGATCCATCAGGACAAACCGGGCTTTACGGGCATCGAGCAGAATCCGGCCTTTGCCACGCTCCTCTTTGGAGAGATCCATTTCGAGTCCGTTGAAAGTGTAGTTGCCCGTATCCAAAACCAATGGCTTGTCGGACCGGAGATGATTGTAAATGCCAGACGGAAGAACATCAACCTTTGACTGAGCAAAGAGGCACATGGAAAAGCAAGACCAGGGGAAAACCAAAATCCGGAAAAAAGACACAAAGGGTGTACCGATTCGGGGAACCAAAAACTTTGGAAAGAAACTTTTGCCTTTCGGGAAATGAAAACCTAAAGGACGCAGGAAAATCAACGCGTCAGGGATAGGATCTGGCATGCAGGAAATGGGGTTAATTGGGGGCTGTGAAAATAAAGCTTCCGGAAATCTTCTGCAAGGAGGTTGCAAAAAGCATTGATACAGGCAAAAGCATGCAACAATTCGCAGCAGGGGTAGAAGTGGAGAGCCCACAGCGACTTTAGGAGCGAGGACTCGAAACGGATAACCCGGCGCCCCTTTGCTAACGGCCAAAAAGAGAAAACGGGACACCAGGGGCGGCTGCCCTGCAAAATGTCCAACCTTGTCAACCAGACTCCGAGCTGAAACCGGGTGTCCACTCCCTCAAAAATGAGTACATATACCAACCTACAGAAAAAAATGGCCGTCTTTTGGTTGGAAAACCGAATTGCCATGAAAAATACCCTCTTTCATTTTTGCCTCTTGTTTGTGGCCTTCAGAAATGTTGCGCTCTATGGGCAGACCACGGCCGCATTGCTTTCTGTACCGCCGGGAGGAATTCTTACAAACCTGGTTTTTTCCGATAGCCTCAATGGATTTGCTGCAGGAAGAGAGGGGCGGATTTTGAAAAGCACGGACGGAGGAAACTCCTGGTTTTCAGTCGTTTCAGGCAGTATAGCCAACATAAACGGATTGGCTGCTGCCAATGCACAGGAAATTTTTGCCAGTACCGAAACCGGGCAGGTACTCATTTCGGCCGACAGCGGAGAAACCTGGGCAGCAATTTCCGTTTCTACAGAACCTCTGAACAAAGCCTTTTGGCACGCCGGAAAACTATTTGTCCTGGGCCGGAACGGAAACCTCTTCATCAATCCACATCTGGATACCGGAAATCTGACCATCTCCATTGCCGGAAACTGGGCCAACCTGGATCAGATGTTCTGGACCGGAGATCAAACCGGGTTTATCGTAGCCGATAGTTCCCATGCTTTTGCCAGCAATTCCGTTTTGTTCCGCACCACCGACGGGGGTAATACATGGAACCGGCAAATCCGGATCCAAAGCACGGAGGGATCGCCCAGTGACACCATTTTCCGAAATTTTTCATGGAAAAACCTCCATCACATCATCCGGAAGCCAGACTCCAGCCTGCTTATGTGCGGAGGTTACTATCCCGGATTTATCTGGAAAAGTACAGATGGCGGTGCCACTTTTTACCTTAAAAGCGAAATTGTCCAGGTAAATCCACAGCAAATTGAAGCCATAGACGAAAGCCGGATCGCCCTCATATCATGGGAAGGAGATGCCCTCCAACCGTATATTGCCCGCAACCGAAACGGGGGAAGCAGCTGGCACCAGTGGATCAACGACACCAGCTTGTTTCGGCTACCCGCACCTTTCAAACCTACCGGAAAGGCAGTTTTTCGTGGCAATGGGGAAGTTCTGATTCCAGGCTATCTTCAGAATAGCAATGGAAACACCGGTGCCATTATGCGGGTGCGTAACATTTTTCCGGAGCTGCTAACCGATATGCCGGAGGTTGAAACCAGGCCAAAGCAGGTTTTGTATCCCGTCCCTGCGGGGAATGCCCTTTGGATCGGGGGAATTGGGGCTCACGAAAATTTTCAGGTACTGAATGCGCTGGGGCAGAAAGTGGCAGTGCCGTATTCAAGGCAGGGAGCCGATTTTCGCCTTGACCTAAGGCAACTACCTGAAGGTCTGTACCGGGTTTTTTTTCCTGGAAAAGCCTTGCCTTTTCTGGTGGGTGAAAGGCCTTAGTTTCAGGCCGGCATTTCCCGCAAAGTTACGATTGCAAGCTTCGTTTTATCAAACTCGCTTGTGCTCTTACTCCTCAGGCCTACCCATGGTCGGGCTTGCGGGGTATCCGCTCAATCGGGACCGGAATGGTTCGATTGGAAGCCTTTCGTTCTGTTTCAATTCCCGGGCTTGACCCTGCTTCGTTTTGGAAATTCAATTGGAGCGATTAAAGTGCAAAAATCTGCACTAAATACCTGGGATACTCAGCAAGTCTTCGGAACAAGAGGAATAGTCGCCCATCCCGGTTAACCCGGATTCTCCCGCCCTTCCGTTGCACATCAGAACAGGATTTCCATAGCGGATTTCGTGTTTATTCTATACCGCAAAGCTTAAAGGCACCATCAGCCCAACCGAAAACCAGGGGCTCTTCACCTAAATTCCCAGGTTTACAGCGTTCCTCTGCGGGCTTGTTCGGCTTCAATGCTTTCAAACAAAGCCTGAAAGTTTCCTTTCCCAAAAGATTTCGCTCCTTTCCGCTGAATGATTTCGAAAAATAAAGTGGGGCGGTCTTCCACTGGTTTCGTAAAAATCTGAAGCAGATAACCTTCCTCGTCCCTGTCTACCATGATGCCCCATTTTTTTAGTTCTTCCAGGTCCTCTTCAATAATACCCACCCTGTCGCGCACCGTATCGTAGTAGCTGCCAGGCACAAAAAGGAATTCTACCCCACGGCTCCTCAT
>JBIPNA010000308.1:0-4513 GCA_044375665.1 Catalimonadaceae bacterium | reverse complement strand
AACAGACCAGGATTGCTTGAAGAAATTCTTGAAAGCCGCAACCGCCTGAATCCGCAGACTGAAATGGCTGTTTGATGAAAGATTTCAAACGGGTTATCCCGAGAAAGAAATCATTGAAAAAACCACAGAATAGACAACAAAATTTGACTTTTTTGGCCGAATGAAATTACCTCGAAGGATCATTCTGGCATTTTTTTGTTTGGCATCGTTTTCCGTGCAGGCAAAAGATTCTGTCCAGGTCTGGAAAAGGCACCTGGTATTTGGCTTGTATTCTGTCGCTTACAAAGGCAGTCTGCAAAATTCCTATGCCAGATGGACCCCAGCTTACCAGCTTGGAATCCGGTTCCAAATGAGGAAACATGTCGATGGGCAATTCCATGTTTCTTTCGGAAGATTTATTGGAGAGGACCGGGACTATAAATTGCCTTCGAGGGCCAGTATTGGTGTTTCTCCCGCCTCACGATTTGAATCACGATTCTTTGCAATGGTTTACGAGACACAGTTCCGACTTTTTCGTTACAAAGGCTTTAAATTGTTTTTCAGCCAAGGAATTGGCCTTTTTCGATTTTCTGTTCGGGACTGGGATGGCAACCGCCTTCTGGAAAGAGACAGAACAAGGGAAAAGGGGGAAACTTATCGGGAAATAAGCTTGATGTTGCCAACCCGTCTTGGTATAGCCCATCAGTTTCAAAATGGACTTACATTGGGTTTGCAGGCTGGATGGATGAATACCATGAGTCGTTATTTGGACAACATGGACAAACTTTCCAACAACGACAACCGGGATAATCTTGCCATATTCTTGTTTCAGGCAGGCTATCCGTTGCGATAAAGAAAGAATATTAACAAACCATTAAGAAAATAATCCAGGCCCGGAACAACTATCAGGAGGCCTACTTTTGTGGTTTATTTGAAACCTTTATTGTTTACTCAAGCAACTTCATTCTTCTCCACAAAAAACCGTTTTTTGATTAGCAGGACAGGCTACGTCCTGCTTACGATTGGGTTGATTTTACTATTTCTGGTTGCTCTTGAACTGATTTCAGCTTCTTGTAAATCAATGGGAGAAGAATATAGTAAGAGTATCCTTAGCGTTACTTCCTATCCTGTTTTGAGTTTATTCATAGGATTATTAGCGACAGCTATGATTCAAAGCTCGTCGACTATAACAGCAAGTCTGGTAGCCATGGTTTCAGCCAATGCACTAACACTGGAAGCAGCTGTGCCCATGGTTCTGGGCGCTAATATTGGAACAACGTTGACCAGTCTGATGGTTTCCCTTGGTCATTTAGGCAGTCCAAAAGCATTTAAGCGGGGTTTTATGACCGCCAACAGCCATGTTATTTTAAATGTGCTTTCTGCCATCATATTTTTCCCGCTAGAAGCCCAATGGCAACTTTTAAGCCGAAGTAGCAGGGCTATTGCCTCTCATTTGGGTGATTGGGGAGGAATAGCCGATGGCTGGTTTTGGCTTCAGGGATTTTTATTGCTACCTGCATCAAAAGGACTTCAGGGCGTAGTAAATAATTTACCAATACTGATGTTGAGCCTTTCGCTCGTTTTACTTTTTATGTGCATTTATGCTTTAACCATACTTTTTCGATATATTTTATTGCAAGGGAAAACCGGAAAAACATTTGGACAGTTATTCAGGCAACCCTTTTTATCTCTTTTGGCAGGAACCGGTATTACTGCAGCAATACACTCTTCTTCAGTGACAACCTCATTTTGTGTAATGGTTGCTGCATCAGAAAAAATTCCTGCCAGGAAGTTGTTTCCTTTCATACTTGGGGCAAACCTGGGAACTACAGTTACAGCCCTTATGGCTGCACTGGGCCGTTCTGAAGCAGGCATAGCCATAGCTGTATGCCATTTACTGTTCAACCTGACCGGAGTCCTCATTTTTTTTCCATTTCCTTTTGTAAGGAACCTCGTGATGGGGCTGGCCAGAGAAACAGGCACGCTGGCACAACGAAGGCCAGCTTTTGCTTTCGGCTACCTGGTCATAATGTTTTTCGCCCTTCCATTTTTAGTCCTGTTTCTATTTGGAAAACTCAGTAATTAAACTGCTCAATTTCAAAATTAATGGCAATTTTATCTGGTCTTAAAGCCATACTGTAACAAGAAATTTAAAGGATTTTTTAAGGTTGTGTTTCAAAACAGAATCCTTTCCTATTTTTGGAACATGCAAAACATTACGGAATCACCCTCTTCGTATACCACCCTTGATGAATTGTCGACCAAAGATTTATTGGGCATCATAAACACTGAGGACCAATCCGTACCCATAGCAGTAGGAAAAGCACTACCTCAAATTGAAGCTCTGATTGAAGCCACATCGAAAAGACTTCAAACGGGAGGACGACTTTTTTACATTGGGGCCGGAACTTCAGGCAGGTTAGGTATTGTGGATGCGTCTGAATGTCCTCCAACTTATGGTGTACCTCATGGAATGGTTGTAGGTTTAATTGCAGGTGGGGACTCTGCCATCCGAAAGGCGGTAGAGAATGCAGAAGATAATCCGGATCTGGCAGCCAGAGATTTAATGGACCACTCTGTCAATCCAAAAGATATTGTGGTAGGCATTGCGGCATCAGGCCAAACCCCATATGTAATAGGAGGACTTGCCTGGTGTAGGAAAAATAATATAGCCACTGGTTGTATTGTTTGCAATCCAGGGAGTCCGGTAGCTGCAGAATCAGACTATCCTGTTGAGGTAATTGTAGGTCCGGAGGTTGTCTCAGGAAGCACAAGAATGAAAGCTGGAACAGCTCAAAAACTAGTTTTAAACATGCTGACAACTTGCGTCATGATCCGACTTGGAAAAGTGAGAGGAAACAAAATGACCAATATGCATTTGAGTAATGATAAACTAAGACTTCGCGGAACCAGAATGCTGGCAGAAGCATTGGGTCTGGAAGAGAAAGCAGCCCATGCACTTCTGATTCAATATGGATCAGTCGAAGCCGCTATTCAAGGACAAAGAGCTCTTTCATAAAATGCACGAAATTGAACCCTTTTATAAATGGGAAAACATTTATAATCCAGTGGAAGATGAAAAATCTCCCTTTTATGGTACAACTTATGCAGGATACGAATTAAGCTTGTACAACCATTTAATTCACCCACTTTGGGACTACATTGGTTCAGAAACCCTTTACGTGAAAGTCTTATTTGCCGACTACCAGGAAGGCTTTTCAATCATAGAAATCCTGGGCGAATGGAACGACACATTGCACAATGACATCATGCATCTTAAACGGAATTTGATTGACCCTCAATTGGCTGAAGGAATCACCCGATTTTTACTAATTGGGGAAAACGTCTTAAATTTCCACGGCTCAGAGGACGACTATTATCAGGAATGGTTTGAGGAAGTTGAAGATGGATGGATTGTGGCGATGGGGTTTAGGGATTACATTCATAGGGAATGGTCCAAATTCAATCTTGATTTTTATTTGAACTGGGGTGGAAATTTAGAAATTGAAAATTGGCGTACTATGTCACCTAAAAAAATCATCACTACCATTGACCTCGAAATTAGACGGAGGTTGAATTAGTTACAACTTCAACTTAAGCATAAATTAATTTTAAAATTTAAAACTCAAAAATCAATTATTAAGTCAGAAAAAAAATAAAAATGGGACAAATTTTTGGGTCCCTAATCAAAAAAACAATGGATGAATTAGAATACGAAAAATGCAAAATTTGCAACTCAAAAGCTGAGAAAATATTTAACGCAATCATATTGAATAAATACAAAGTATCCTATTTAAAATGCAGCTACTGCAACTTCATATTCACTGAAAAACCTTATTGGCTAGAAGAATCTTATAAATTACCAATTAATATAGGAGATACTGGGGAGTTAAATAGAAATATTAATTCATCATTAATAACTTCAATAATTGTTCTTCTTTTTTTTAACAAAAATAAATCATTCCTAGATTATGCTGCTGGACATGGGCTATTTGTACGAAGAATGAGAGACATCGGCTTTAATTTTTTCTGGTTTGATCCATTCACTGAGAATAAATTTGCAAAAGGATTTGAAAAAGTATTAAACAGCAAAGAGAAATACGAACTAGTGACCGCTTTTGAATGTTTAGAACACATAGAAAATCCAATTTCAACAATAGAAAAGATATTATTAGACACTGAAAACATTCTATTTTCGACTAATATTGTTCCTGAACCAACACCAAATCCACAATCATGGTGGTACTATGGCCTAGATCATGGTCAACACATTTCCTTGTATTCGAAAAAATCAATGCAAATTTTAGCAGAAAATTTTGGCTTAAATTATTACACCAAAAACAATTATCATCTCTTCACCAAAAGAAAAATAAATAATTTTATCTTTAAGCTTTCTATTTATCTCATTTCTAAACTTCCGAAAATTCTAAGCCTTCCAGGAATGACTTCTAAAATAGAAAGTGATCATTTATTACTCACTAAAAATGAATATCATTAGATTTTTTACAATCCTTATATTTTTATTAATCAATAC
>JBIPNA010000028.1:0-16936 GCA_044375665.1 Catalimonadaceae bacterium | reverse complement strand
TTTTGCATCCTCCGAAAGGAGAAATCAAAGTCAATAAAGAGTTTTTAAGGATTTTTGGTTTAGAAGAAAAAAGGCTTATTCCCCAGATCCTGGCCTACTTTCAAAAAACCAAAGATTTGGATTGGACTGGTTTTTCCCCAATTAAAGAATGCCTTGAGCTGCCAATAGGGGAAAAGAAACAAATCCATTTTTCCGAAGATAATTCCAAAAACAGGGTTCATGCGATGGTTTCCAAAAGTCAGATGTCTGGGTCTGATGGGAGAGAAGTCATTTTGATTTCGGTTCAGGACATCTCCGATCGGGAAGCGCAAGCCAAAAAAGAGAAAGAAGGAGAAATTCAGTTTCAAACCATTGCCAACCATTTTCCAAATGGAAATATCACGATCCTGGACAGAGACCTTAATTTTCTGTCTTTCGGAGGAGTGGAATACGAAACAGATCTGGACAGTTTTTCTCCTCAAAAAGGATTGCCGCTCCGAAGCCAGTACGGACAAGACTATGGAGATTTTATTGAGGAGCAGGTCCTCAAGGCATTCGAAGGAAATACCGAACAGTTTGAACTCACGTTTGTTTCTAAAACCTATTCCATTGTTGTAACTCCTTTACCAGATTCAGAAGGCCAGATTCGTCGTGTCATGAAGATGGTACAAAATGTGACCGATGAAAAAAATGCAAGGTTGGATGCGCATTATCGGCGGGAGTATCTCCGGCAGATTATTGATGTAGAGCCTAATTTTATATATGTCATCAACAGGGAGGGTTCGGTTATTCTGGCCAACAAAGCCATTGCTTCTTTCTTTGGTCTTTCTGTCCAGGATTTTCTGGAACAAAGTCAGGAATGTTTTAAAACCTATAAGTGGAGGTATGAGGAGATTCTTGAAATGGATGAACAGGTTTTCAAAAACCTGAAAACGATTACAGTTGAAGAGGCATTCTTTCATAAAGAGACAAAAAAGATGCACCTTTTTCAGGTTACAAGGACGCCTTTTTTTTCACAGGGAAACGAGTTAAGCATCCTTTGTGTGGGTGTGGATATCACCGACAGGGTAAACGCTGAAAATGAACTCATAAACCAAAGAGAATACCTGCGCCATATTCTGGATACCAATCCAAGCCTCATTTTTGTTAAAGATAACCTAGGCAGGTATATTCTTGTGAATAAGGCTTTTGCAGATTTTTATCAATCCACAGTTGAAGAGCTAATCGGGAAAACGGATGCAGAATTACCTCTTCCTTCAGAGCAGATTCATCGGTTTAAAGTTTCTGACGATGCTGTATTGAATTCTTCGGATCCCATTCATTCTCAAGAGCATACCATAAATCCGATAACAGGGCAGGAAGCCTATTTTGTAACCACCAAAAAGCCACTTATCGATACAGAAGGAAACATCAACATCCTGGGAGTTGCAAACAACATCACTGAACAGAAAAAGCACGAGCAGGAGTTAAGGAAAAGCGAATACCTGCTTCAGCAAATTTTTGACAAAGTAGCCGATGGTTTGCTGCTTATAGAGTCTGAAACCCTTCGTATTCTTGAAGCAAACCCTAAGGCCCTCGAAATTTTAGGTGCCGGGCAGAAAAATGAAATTGTTGGGCAGCACATTCAGGTCATAAGGCTGGTCAGGGAACCTTCAGCCAGGTTTTGGAAAAATCTTTTTATCCAGATCCAAGCTGACAATCCGGTTCACGAAGCAGAAATGCTGGATTTAAGTGACAGACCTTTTTGGGGGAGTCTCGCTACGAGTTCGTTTGAACAGGAATCCCGGGGTCGGATCCTTTTAAGGATTTCAGATATTAGTGCTCAGAAGAAAACGGAAGAGCAAATAATGCAGGCTTTGCACGAGAAGGAGATCCTTATTCAGGAAATCCACCACCGGGTAAAAAACAATATGGCGGTCATTTCCAGTTTGCTCCAACTCCAAACCGGCTATATCAAAGACCCAGCCCTTATTGATGTTTTCCGAGATAGCCAAAGCCGGATCAAATCTATGGCTCTGATTCATGAAAAACTGTATCAGTCAAAAACCCTTGCCAAAGTGGAAATGGATTCTTATATAAAAGAATTGACCAGGACCTTATTTTTTACCTATAACTCAAGGAGAATTGACCTAAAGATTCAAACCCAGGTGGACAATGTTTATCTGGATATAAATGCTGCGGTTCCCTGCGGTCTGATTATCAATGAAGTAATTTCCAATGCCTGTAAGCATGCCTTTACAGGTCGTGACAAAGGCTTGATTGACATTAAGTTTGAAAAGAAGGGCCCTCAATATGTATTGGAGATTTCGGATGACGGTGTAGGGATGCCTTCCAATGTTGATTTTTCAGGTTTCAAGTCTCTGGGTATGAACCTTGTCCAGGCCCTTTCTTCTCAACTGGGTGCCAAACTTGAGATTTTTACCCAGGGTGGAGTGACTATTCGGTTGGCATTTACTGAAAAAGTAAAACCTGGAAGGGAAAACATACAGCCTTAAAAGGTGAAATTTTTCCTTTAAGCGAGATTTCATTGACAAGCTTTTTTACTTAAAAATTTGATTTTCAGGAGCTTTTTGAAAATTACCTTTGCCATCGTGTAAGAATAGACAGCGGAAAATCATTTGGTTTGGCTGTAAATATCTGATGCAAGGTTTGTCCTGGTTTACCCAACAGGCAAAAAGGTAAGCATCCTACTTTTGTAAAGAATACAAGACCTGCGGGCTCGTATTCCTTTTTATCCATTACTATATCTCCTTGAATTATGAAAACGGCAACCGTATTGGCAGTCCTGTTGGGTACCTGCCTTAGTTTAGGAAGTTTTGCACAGACCGTGGGTCGTAAGCCACCAAAAGTTGTGCTTAAAGATTATAGTCCCAAGGAAGACGATGGTACTCTGGAATTTGAAGTGGATGTTCGGATGGCGGATTGTATTTCGTATGTAGAAGTAAAAAATCCGGATTCGAAAAAGCCAGTTCAGGTCCAGGTAAATGAATCCAATTATTATCTCAGTGAGGAAAATGGAAAAGACATCATGCTTCGTCTAAATCTGGGTTCCTTAAAAGAATTGCTCCGAAAAAAACAAAGTGTCGCAGCAAGCCTGACCATATTCAGTAAATCGGGTAAACCAATTTACACCAATCCCTTGTCGATAAATAAGGCAGAATTAATCAGTGCGGCGGGGGGCACCGGTACTGCTCTGCATTGAGCGATTGGAAATCACTGGAATAATTTTGTCTGTTTTTAAACGAATTAAATCAATGGCTTGAAAAACAGCTGAACGTAAAGAATCAGGATTGGCAATATTCCGTCCAGCAATATCATACGCAGTACCATGATCAGGAGAAACACGAATAAAAGGCAAACCGGCGGAGTAATTTACACCCTCCAGGCCAGCGATAAGTTTGAACGGAACCAAACCCTGGTCGTGGTACATGGCGAGCACGGCATCAAAGCGATGCCCCTGACCGGAAGCGAAGAACCCATCTGCAGGGAAAGGACCGTACACTTGTTTTCCTTTCCCCCGAAAATCCCGTATCACAGGGCCTAAAATGGTTTCTTCTTCCTGTCCCAGTTTTCCGTTTTCGCCTGCATGGGGATTGAGCCCCAAAACAGCAATGCGGGGTTGGGGGATATCAAATTCCTGAATCAGAACATTTTCAAGTTGGTTGATTTTCTGAACCACCAGGTTCCGGGTCAGTAATCCCGGAATTTTTTCCAGCGGAAGATGTACTGTGGCCAATGCCACCCGGATATTGGGGTGGACCATCATCATCAGGGCGTCTGGTACGCCGGCAGCTTTTGCAAAATATTCTGTCTGACCAGGGAAAGGAAACCCATCGGCAGGCATGTTTGATTTGTTGATCGGGCCTGTAACCAAAGCCTGAATGTGACCGGCTTTCAAATGTTCAGTGGCATGGTTCAATGCCAGAAGTGCAAATCGTCCGGCTTCGGGGTCGGAATTTCCAGGCTTAATCTCGTAGTCTTCCTCCCAGCAGTTAAACATGTTAATCTTTCTGGGGGCAATCTGCTCCGGATTTCTGCAAGGCACCATTTGAATATCTTCTACGCCCATCTGTTTCCGGTATCGGTTTATAATCCGGTGATTGCCGTAAACCACTGGCGTAAAGAGGCGGAGCAGCCGGCTGTCTTCCAGTAGCCGGATAAGAATTTCAGGCCCGATACCATTGATATCGCCAAGCGTGATGCCGATGACAGGCAAAGAAGGATTATTTAGATTTTTAAGCTCAGACATGGTGCAGTATTGACCCTTCCCAAAGCATATTTGGGACTGCAAATCAACAGAAGAAACCGCAATGCTTATCCCTGCCCGGTCAAAATTCCTTCCGCAAATCCTGATTGCCCTTCTGGGAGGAAGTATTGGCCTTTTTTCATGCCAAAAGACTTATTCGCCCAAGGAGCGGGGTTACGATCGTTTCGATCTGGTTGCTCCCCGTTACCACCTTTTTGATCAGGGGCATCCCTACTCTTTTGAAGTATCTGACCAGGCCATTGTGTACAACGACTCCAGCCGCCTCACTGAACCTCATTGGGTTAACATTAAGTACCCTTCCCTGTCTGCCGAGGTCCAGGTAACGTACAAGAGTCTCAGAAAAGATTCTAAACTTCTGAATGAACTTATTGAAGATGCAAGAACCCTGATCAACAAGCACAACATCAAGGCTTATGGCATTCAGGAAAACGTAATGCGGACAGGAACAGGCCAAAATGCTTATTTATTTTCCCTGACGGGCCAGGTTCCGACACAGTTTCAGTTTTATACAACCGATAGTACAGATCATTTTCTGAGAGGAGCTCTGTATTTCAAAACGGCCACAGAGAACGATTCCCTCGCCCCTGCCATTTCTTATATAAGTCAGGATATGCTGCATCTGCTGAAAAGCCTGCGCTGGAAAAATGCACCCTGACTGTTCACCATTTGGTCGCACAAGGGTAATACCTGATGCTATGGCCCGGCAAATGCGCCGGGTGGAAACTTCGCTTTGGCTTGGCTCCTGCTTTGCCGAGGTCCTTGGCCAGCGTGCTCTGGATTCCGGCTATCAGGCCAGGGTCAACCCGATGGGCGTTGTATTTCACCCCAATGTTCTGGCCAGGCTTCTGAGCATCAGTATGGATGAGTTGGAGTCGGCTTGTTTTCAAAAAGAAGGCGTTTGGCTCAACTATTGGCTTGGTACCCCTTTTGCGGCCTCCGACAAAGGTACATTGATACACCAAATCCAAACAGCCCACAAGACCCTTGAAGCCGCCCTTGCAGAATCTTCCTGGCTGGTAATTACCTGGGGAACAGCTTTGTACTACAATCATAAGGATTGGGGCCTCGTTGGAAAATGCCATAAGCTACCGGGCAATCAATTTGATCGGTTCCGATCATCACCGGATGAGCTTGTTTCTGTTTGGAAAATTGCACTGGAAAGGTTGTGGAAAACAAACCCGGACTTAAACATCATCCTTACGGTTTCTCCGGTACGCCACACCCGGGAAGGATTGGTTGAAAATAACCGCAGCAAATCCAGCCTTTTGCTTGCAGCAGGTTCCTTGGCAGAAAGCCATGAAAAGGTGCATTATTTTCCATCTTATGAAATGGTCATGGACGAGTTAAGGGATTACCGGTTTTTTGGTGCAGATCTTATCCATCCCAATGAACAGGCACAGGACCATATCTGGAAAGTATTTTCAGATATGGCCTTTCCAGGTAGCGAACAGGAGACCAATCAAAGGCTTCGAAAATTCAAACAGCTGAAGTCCCATAGACCTTTTGTGGACTTTGGCCCTGAATTTATGGCATGGCAATCTGCCATTACCAAAGAAAAAGACATCCTGGTGCAACAACTTCGAAAAGAGGGTTTGTCCGAGCCTTTTATCAGCCGGATATGCTCTTAGAACTTTGGCAGGCTGTAAAGGTCAAAGCATCCCTGGTCCAAAAAACAGACCTTTTTGGTTAATCAGGAATGGACTGAAATTCTATTTGATCCGGGTTTATTCTACAATAATCCGCCTGGCTTGTCCCGACCCGGGAAGCGTCACAAACTGATACAACCCTGAGGGCAGCAAGCCAAGGCTGATTTCGGTTTTTCCGGGTTTCAGGGTTCCTTCCAGAACCTTTTGTCCATTCGAATTGATTAATTGGTACGTAGAAGTTTCGGGCTGGGCCAGCTCTACAAAAAACCTGTCTCTGGCCGGATTTGGAAACAATTGCAAGGCCTCCTCTTTTCCCGGGTTTCCTGTTGAAGTGATGGAAAATGTATTGCTATTGGCCCACGCTCCATCGGGGCGGGTAACTCTGTAATGATAAACTCCAGGCTCATTTGGGGTAAAAGACAAAAGGTTTTCTGTACCTGGAATCAATTGGCCATCCTTATACCAACCAGTTATATTTTTGAAAACAGACTGAAGAATTCCACCTGGTTTGGGAACAACAGGTGGGGCAGCAAAGAAATTGGTCTGAAATCCCTTAACGTTCGCCACCCCGGGAGGATATGGAATGGTTTGAACGGAAGTTGGATCGTCAAGGCTTACACTGGTAACTGCAAAGTTGGAAAAGAAAATATAACGCCGGTTTACAACATCTATAGCCGAACCCGAAATGCCCAAAGCGGTTACACCTGGAATTACACCTACTGTATCAATCATGTAGTCTGATTTGCGGAACTCCAGCAGGGCCATTTTTAAATTACCGATTCCACTAACTCCAAAGTATTTGTTGGTAACCGGATCGTAAGCAGGAAGCAATGGATTTGCAATAAAAGCCGGTTTCGAAAAAGTACCTGTTATCTGGCCGGTGGCAATGTTGGTTGTTGAAATACCTGAGACACCGTTGGAAATCCCATTAAACAAAACCTCGTTGGCCATCGGGTCTAAACCATAGCAGCCTACCACGAACATGTTGTAAGGCAGTAATCCCTGGCTTTGAACAGTTAAAGATTCGGGAGAAAGCAGGAAAAATTCTTCGACCATCCCGTTGAATCGGGTTAGATAAATCAGGTCCGTTACAGAGTTATAGGAAAGGTGTTTGTACTGTTCGATTGAGAAATCGGGATTTAGAGATACCTGATTTCCGTTGCTGGCATCTAGTGCGACCAGGCCCAAGTTTGACAATACATAATATCGGTTCCGGAAAGGATCGTATCCGTTGGCTGTGGCCACAGAAAACATGGTCGATTGGTCGATGGCACCTATGGGATCGATGGTTTGATCAGCAAAATTCAGTGAGCCCAGAACCTCCTGAGTTCCTGTCCAGTAAGTGCAATACACCCTGGGTGTTTGTGCCCTGACATTCAGGCTGAAAAGCAACAAAATGAGCAGGAAGGGTTTGAGATTTTTCAAGGTTTATGGTGTTTATTGGTCTAAACCAGGCCATTGAGAAATTGTTGGAAAACAAAGCCATTTTTTTGTGAATTGCAAAAATGGATCCGTCAGTCCGGGACCATTGGTTCAGGGTCGATGGAGGGTTTGGCAACCTGATCCCACCAACCTGGTCTCCCGATCAGTAGCCTTGGATTTGCCAGGGGGAAACTTCAGGCTGGATCTGGTCAGGTGCCTATATTTTTTGGAGTACCCATTCAAATCGATTTTTTAAAGCAAGTTCCTTGTTTTATAGAAAGCCTCTGAATTTGTGCTCATAATCTGGAGCATGCCAAAAATTTGCAAAATGGAAAATGTTCATTTTATTTATCTGGGCATACGATTTGTCTGAAAAACCGCATGTTCACATCAGAAAAGGGAAGTCCAAAACCGGAATTGCCAAAATTTGGATTGACAATCAGGAGGTTGCCGAAGCCGGAGACTTCAACGAAAAGGATCTTAATATGTGTAAAAAGTTCATATCAGACCATCAGGCGTATTTTTCAGAACAATTAGATCTCTTCAGAAATGGTGTCAAAATCAAATTCAAAACCTTTAATTAAAAGACTTGAAGGTTTTCATGGAATAAGTCCACGTTTCAAAAAGGTCTCTTTTCCGGAACCAGGAAAAATACAGATAACCCTGGAGGATGGCCGGGTAATCATATCGCCATTAAGCAAGTTCCCGTCTTTAAAGAAACTTAGTCCTGAAAAGCGAAAAAAAATGAGCTTTATCGACAATCGAAAAGGGCTCTGGTTTGACGATTGTGATGAAGTTTACCATATTCAGGACTTTCTGGGAAGGGAAACAGATTACAGCCCAGATTCATAAAATCAATCCCGGAAGCGATAAAAATGGGTTAATCCGGCCCCTCCTCTTGTCCATTTCTTTCAACCTGAAGCATCGACAAATCGGTCTTTAGGGTATCCTTTCGGAAAAAGGAGCCCCTTCTGAGCTAATAACCACCTTCAAACGCCATTTCTTTAACAACCGGATTACAGAGCCCAGGGTCAAAAACAGAAAACATCGCCCCCATGAGGGACAGAAGCGGCAGCCCGGCACCCGATCTGCCAGGGTTGTTGTTTCTGAAATGAAGGCCCGTTTGAGAGCAGACCGGGTGCCGGCTACAGCGGATGGCCCGACGGCGACGAAAGGAGCCGGCATGGCCAAAAAATTCGAGCCTTCTGCCAAAATAAAGGAGGGAAACCATTTCGCCTCAATTCGCTACGGGTTTTCTACAAAACGAACCGCCAGACCGCCGGCTCTGCAGAGGGAAACAGGAAATGGGTCCCCTTTGCGCACCAGAAGGGTTTCCATGGCATAGTCTTCGGCAAAACGTTCAGCATTGACACCATCTTTCCATAAAAAGGCCCGGTAAGTTTTCCCGGCCTCCAGAAAATTGAGTTGGAGGTTTGTGTTGAAGGATTGGTTATCGTTGATGGCACCGAGGTACCAATCTTTTCCGCTTTTTCGGGCTACCACAAGGTGTTTTCCGATGCTGGCCTGCAATACCAGGGTTTGATCCCAGGAAACCGGGACAGCAGTAAGAAAATCGAGGATACCCGGTTCTTTGCGGTAGGCTCCGGGAAAATCGCACAGCATTTGAAGTCCGGCATCGTACACTACATACATGGCCAGCTGACGGCAGCGGGTTCCCATGGTATAGGGTTGGCTGTACTGGATGGGGAACTTTTTCAAATAGTGGGTGTTGCGCATTCCCCCAGGGGTAAAATCCATTGGTCCGGCCAGCATGCGGGTAAAGGGTAACAGAACGGTATGTTCCGGTTGGACTTTATCGCTCCACTTATTGAATTCGTTGCCCAAAACACCCTCATAATTGAGCACGTTGGGATAGGTCCGGGAAAGTCCGGTGGGTTTGCCGGTTCCGTGGAAGTCGAGCACCAGTTTGAACCGGGCAGCGGTTTGGGCCATTTTCTCCTGGGCAGCCAGAATGATCTGGTCGTCACGGTCAAAAAAATCGACTTTGAGTCCGGCAATCCCCTTTGCCTGACACCAGGCCATAAAGGGCTCCAACTGGCTTTCGAGGGTATGGTATAGTGTCCAGACCACCAGCCGGACCCCTTTTTGTTTGCCATAAGCTACCAGGAAATCCAGGTCGAGGGCGGGGTTGATGGCAGAAAGGTTCTGGGCATCTGTCCAGCCTTCGTCGAGAATGATGTACGGGATTTTATTTTCAGAAGCAAAGTCGATATGGGCCTTGTAGGTATCGGTATTGATTCCGGATTTGAAACCGACTCCCGATAAAGTCCAGTCTGCCCACCAATCCCAGATGGCCTTTCCGGGTTGCACCCAGGAAAAATCGGATTGTGGTGCGGGAGGGGAAGCCAGTTTGAAAACAATGTCGTTGTCGGCCAGATTTTTGTCGTTGTCGGTCACCACAAAAATCCGCCAGGGATAGGTTCGGGTTCCTTCAGTTCGGGCCAGGTAGCGTTCTCTTTCTGTAACCTGCAGGAGAAAATTCTGGAATCCCCCTTTTGCGATTTTGGAGGGATAGGCAGCCCAAACGGCTTCAAGTTTTGGTAAAAGGGTGTCTTGCCCGGGCCGGCGGAGGTGCATACCCGGATATTCCCTCAGGTCGGATTCGGTAATGGCGATGTGTATTCCTTCCCTGGCTTCAACAATGAGCGGCAGATAACCGGTGGATTTTGGCCTGAGGGTGGTCAGTTTCTGGTGCAGGTAGTTGCTTTCGAAGGAGGACTGAAGATCTGTTTTCTCTGCAGGGAAATAGACCATGGGATCCTGTTCCCAGGCCAGTTCTAATATTTCCCGTTTTACCAGAACCTGTTTTTCGGGGAACCGGGTGCTCCATCGGTAGGCCACAGCATCGTTGAAGCAGCGTATTTCAAGGGCATAACTGCCAAAGTCCAGCTTCATTTCGGAGTGGTTGTCTTCGATGATGCTTCGTTTGCCCCATTGAGCTTTCAGGACCTGATTGGTTTGTTTTTGGGTGATTTTTGGTTTCTGGTTTTGTGTCCCCAACAAGGGCTTTCCTTCAATTTCCAGACCCAGTTTTGAAGGAGCCAGCACGATTTTGTCCTGGTACCTGATTTCCAACCTGGCTTCGGGTCCTGTCAAAATCCTGGCCATCAGCTTTTGATCCGGAGAAGTCAGCTGTATGGGATTTGGCTGGGCAGAAAGAGAAAAACTTCCTAATCCCGCAACCAGAAAGATCTGAATAATGTGTTTCATATAGGCTGATGCCAAACATACAGGATTGGCTTTACAGACATGGCGGTGCAGGCCATCCAAAGCAGGAAAAGTTGGTCCATTTTCCAAACGGTCTTCTTTTAGTTTTGGCCATCCGATTTTCGGAAATGGAAAATGCAGTTTCGACATCAACTCCGGTACCACCTCCTCCGTTTGCTGCGCTGCAGCCACGAAACGGCCGACCAGCTTTGCCGGGAAGGTCAGATTCGGGTGGATGGCGTTGTGGAAACAGATCCTCGAAAAACGGTGGAGGCTCACCAGGAGATCCGGCTGGGAGACCAGATGTTGCGCCAGGGATTGCGCCGGAAATACCTTTTGTTCTACAAACCAGTGGGTTTTGAATGTACGGCCAACCGGAACATCGAAGCCCATATGTATCAGTTGCTTCCACCCGAATACCAGGACTTTTTTCCTCTTGGGAGGCTGGATCTCAACTCAGAGGGACTTCTTTTACTTACCAACGATGGGCAGACCTATAAAAAATGGATGGAGCGTGAGGCTGGGATAGAAAAAGAATATTGGGTGGAAACCTGGCACCCGGTAACGGATGGTCTGGTCAGGGCTTTTGAGGAGCCGTTTTTACTGGGCAAACGGTTTACCCTGCCTGCCCGTTTTGAAAAGCGGGGTGAATTCGAATTTTCGGTAGTCCTTCAGGAGGGTATAAACAGGCAGATCAGGCGGATTTGTGCCAAAAACCAAAACCAGGTAAAAAGGCTGCTCAGGGTTCGTTTTGGGCAAATGGTTCTGGGCCAGATGCAGCCAGGCGACCTGGTAGAAGTGCCTTCTTTTGGTTGAATCAGGACTTCCACTTCAAGAACCTGCCACTTAAAACAGCTTGCTTTCTTCCAGCGCCTCTGCATGGACAGCCAGAAAATGGTCGATATTTTCTTCCGAAAGTGCAGTTGAGAAAAACAAGCTTTCAAACTGAGAGGGTGCCAGGTAAACACCTTTTTCCAGCATTGACCGGAAATAGCGGCCAAACCATGTCGTATCGCTTTGTTTGGCGTCGTCAAAATTTCTGACCGGCTTTTCGGTAAAAAAGTAGGTCAGCATGGAGCCAATGTGGTTTATGGTATGGGGTAGCCCGTTTTGTTCACTGATTGCCTTCATCCCATTGGCCAGTTTTTTTCCTTTGGCTTCCAGGTCTGCATAAACGCCGGGATTTTGGTTGAGGTGCCTGAGCATGACCAGTCCTGCCGACATAGCGATGGGATTTCCTGAGAGTGTTCCAGCCTGGTAAACGGGTCCCTGAGGGGCAACGTAAGACATAATTTCTTTCTTACCCCCGTATGCACCAACTGGCATTCCTCCTCCGATAATTTTACCCAGGGTGGTCAGGTCGGGCAATACACCCAGGCGTTCCTGAACCCCGCCAGGGGCAAGGCGAAAGCCGGTCATAACCTCATCAAAAATGAGTACCACGCCATGGGCATCGCAAAGCTTCCGGAGTCCTGGCAAAAAGTCTGGCTCCGGAAGGACAAGACCCATATTTCCGGCAACTGGTTCCACAATGATGGCGGCCACCGTTTTTGGGTGGGCTTCCAGCAATTGGGCCACACCTTCAAGGTCATTGAAAGCGGCGGTCAATGTATCTTTAGCTGTTCCGGGGGTAACGCCTGGTGTTCCGGGAATGCCAAGGGTAGCTACGCCACTGCCGGCTGCAATGAGGAAGGAATCGCCATGGCCATGGTAGCACCCTTCAAATTTGATGATTTTGTCTTTACCGGTGTATCCTCTTGCCACCCGGATTGCGGCCATGGTGGCTTCCGTACCGGAATTGACCATCCGAACCATTTCTATGGAGGGAACCATGTCACAAATAAGCTCGGCCATTTCTACTTCCTTGCGGGTTGGGGCACCAAAAGAAAGTGAGTTTGGCAAGGCTTCCCGGATGGCTTCCTCTATGGCAGGATGCGCATGTCCGAGAATCATGGGTCCCCAGGAGTTGATGAAATCGAGGTAGGCATTTCCATCTTCGTCGTACAGATACGGTCCTTTTGCGCTCTTGATGAAAAGGGGTTTACCTCCTACCGAGCGAAAAGCCCTTACGGGTGAATTTACACCTCCGGGAATAAAGTTCTGGGCACGGGAAAAGAGGAGTTCGCTTTCGGTATGCGTCATGGTGTATCTGTTGGAATGCGGCTGCAAGTAAGGGCAACGGGTTCTTTTTCCCGAGGTCAGGGGAAAAAATCCCTCCACCGATTTTTATTGTCTGGTGGTTACCGGCAGATGATTTCGGCCCAGCTTACTCCGGATGCACCAAAGTATCCCTGGGCAGGCGGGCCTTTGGGGTTTTTGTTTTTTACATTGCAGCGCACGTTGGCCGGAGGCTGGGCAAACAATCCGCCATTGTTTATCTGGCCCTGGAGTTCAGTAAAAAAGTAGAAATTATCTTCTGTGATGGAAAGGGTTTCTACCTTCACCGTATCTCCCCGGTCGAAGGGAAGAAAGTTGATTTCAAGGCTGTCGATGTACACCACTTCCCGTAAAAACTGGTCTGAGGTGAAAGCCAGATCGCTCGCCTTATTCAGGAGCTTGCGGTTTACATAGGTTTTGAACCGGTAAAAATCTCCCGATCCCGGGGTTTCGGGTCCGTAGTAAAACAGGTAAAAACCAGAATCCCGCGGAGGTCTGGACTTAGGTTCAAAAATGGCTTTCAGACTATCGATGGGCGGGACCGGCCGCAATTCTGCAAACCCTTCGTATTCTTCGCCCCGGATCCGGATGTACAACTTATAGGATCGTCCAGGTTCACGGATGGTTTTGACCGTGATGTAGTTTCCGGGACTTACCTCTGGCAGGGTATCGGAAAGACCGGTGTTGTCGGATAATACCACCAATGCGCCACTGGCTTTGGGTGCTGGTGCAGATTCGAAATAAGGTGCTGTCCAGCGGAGTTTGATGGTATCGGGAGCCACATCTCCCGAGGTAATGTTGTGGTGCAGCCAGGCATCCACCACCAGGCGTTCGGGCCCTTTGTCGAGTTCAATGTCAATGGGATCGTCGCAGGAAGCCAGGAATGACAATCCCATAAGAAATACAGAAATACGTAGGATAAATGGATTGATTTTCATGGGTTTAGAAGTTAAAGTTGTACGTAATTCCCGGAATAACTGAACCAAAGATGGATACCCTTCGGGCTTCGGTTTTTGGCGTGGTGCTTAGGGTGGTTTTTCCCTGAGCGTCTTTGTTTTCTACCTCCACCTGGCGGAAGTAAACAGAGAAAGCATTTCGCCGGGCATAAATGTTGTACAGGGAAAAAACCCATTCTCCCTTGCGCTTTTTTTGTTGCCTTGTTTTGAGGGTGGCCGAAACATCAAGCCGGTGGTAGTCGGGATTCCGGTAATTGTTTCTGGACGAGGCCGAGTTGTAGGGGAAAATCAGTCCCTGAAATTCTATCCGGCTATTCGGAAAAGTATTTGGGGTACCTGTACCAAAGTTAAAACTGGAGGAAAAGCTCCATTTTGGATTCAATTCATAACTTCCAACGAGGACCAGGTTGTGGGTACGGTCGAATTTGGACACAAACCAGTCATTGTTGTTGAGGCCATTTATTTTTCGCTCTGTTCTCGATAAGGTATAACTGATCCATCCGGTGAACTTTCCGGTGTTTTTCTTCAGATACAGTTCCAGTCCATAGGCCCTTCCTTTTCCGGGAAGCAACTCTCCTTCCAGATCTTTGTTGAGCAGCAATTGGGCGCCATCCACATAGTCCAGCTGGTTTTGCATGTCTTTGTAAAAGACTTCTGCAGAGGCCTCAATATCTTTCTGCACCCCGAAGTTCCGGAAATACCCCAGGGCAACCTGGTCTCCGATCTGGGGCCGGATGTTGTTGGTTGCCGGAGACCAGACATCGATCGGGGTGGCTGCGGTTGTATTGGAAATGAGGTGGATGTATTGTGCCGTCCGGTTGTAGCTGGCCTTAACGGAAGCAGATTCATTCAGCTCATATTTTAAAGAAAACCGGGGTTCAAAGTTTCCATATCCTTTTACCCTCTTGTACTTATCTATAAAACTATAGTCAGGATTCCGGGCTTCTTTGCGGGTTCCTGCAAGGGTGTCAAGGTATTGATAAACCACATCCTTGTTTCCCATATAATCGAACCAGGAATATCTTAAACCTGCCTGAACCTGCCAGCGTCGGCTCAGATTCCACTCGTCGCTGATGTAGCCTGCATATTCAAATGCCCGCTGGTCAGGAAGCGCACTGGCTCCGAAAATGGAGTTTTGCCCACCGGTTACGGCGCCGGGCTTAAAAGTGTACCGGATTACCGAGGCACCGAACTGAATGGTATTTTCCGGATTGAGGTACCAGGTAAGATCCGCTTTTCCGCTGTGGTTGATGATGTTGGAGGTCCAGTTGAATTCCTGATTTCCCGATGGCACGCCTAAGGCATAATCATAGTTACTTGCAAAAACCGTGGTGTTCAGGAAAAGCTTCTGGTTGAAAACATGGTTCCAGCGGACGGTTCCTGTGGCGTTTCCCCAGTTGAACTGAAACTGATCGCCGAACCGAAGCACATCCCGACCAAAATACCCCGATGCAAAAACCGTATTGCGGTCGTTGATCCGGTAGTTGATTTTTCCACTTAAATCGTAGAAATAAAGCCTGCTGTTTTGATTGGATTGGGATAGAAAAGGCTGAGCCAGAATGTCGATGTACGACCGGCGCCCTGCAAGAATAAATGAGGCTTTGTCTTTTTTCAATGGGCCTTCAATGGAGAAACGGCTCATGATCGTTCCGATGCCTCCATGTACTGCCAGTTTTTTACTGTTGCCTTCTTTCATCCGCACATCCAGAATGGAGGATATCCTCCCACCAAACTGGGCAGGAATTCCGCCTTTGTATAGTTTCACATCCTTCACCGCATCCGGATTGAAAACGGAGAAAAATCCCAGCAGGTGGGAAGAGTTGTAGACCGGTGCCTCATCCAGAAGGATCAGATTCTGGTCGATGCTTCCTCCCCGTACATTAAAGCCCTGGGCACCTTCGCCAACGGTTGTTACTCCTGGCAACAGCTGAACCGCCCGCACCAGATCTACCTCGCCGAGAAGGGGTGGGATTGATTTGATGGTTTTGATGTCCATTTTGGCCACCGACATTTGCATGGATTTGACATTGGCCTCAATTTCCCTGGATTGCGCACTGACCACCACCTCTTTCAGATCTCGGGAGGATTCTTCCAATTCAATCTGAATGGTTTGGTTTCCGGTCAAATCGATGGTTTTTATCTGGGTCTCGTATCCCAGGAAAAGGTATTTAAGGGTATAGGTCCCTTTGGGTAGGGTAATGGAATAGAAACCATATACATTGGTATTGACGCCGGATTTGGTTTCTTCTACAAAAACTCCGGCTCCGATGAGGGCTTCTCCGTCTTTTGCCGACTTTATATAGCCGGAAATGGTGGCCTTGTTGGTTTGGCTTAAAGCCGGTTGGAGGATTCCGGCTAATCCAATGGTGAGGAGCAACCACCGGATTTGGTTGAAAAGGGGTTTCATGAATGAAAGTTGTGGTCCCGAATGGGTCCGCAAGGTTCCGGGATTGGATCCGGATATTGAAGTGGCTCATGGCCAGCGGGCGAAATTTTGAAACAACCGCTCGATTCGCAGGTTAAACGGATTCGGTCAGGATTTTCCTCTCATCCCAATTTTTTCAATAGTAATGGGAAAAAGCGGTTGTTTGGCCCATTAATCTATGCGCCATTTTTTTCTATTGCTGGGCTTGCTTCTCGGGCCCGCTTCCGGCTTGTTGGCCCAGTCCCGATCCAGCCTTTCAGGTCGTACTACAGATGTAAGCGGAAAACCAGTTCCATATGTCAATCTGGCTTTGAAAAAGGCCTCCGACAGCTCGGTTGTAAAACTGGCCGTGAGTCTGGAAAACGGCCGGTTTTCCTTTGTATCCGTATTGCCAGGAAAGTATTTTGTTGAAGCCAGTTTTCTGGGCTACCGGCGCCTCCGGCGTGCTATCCCCGCATTTGAGGAAGGAGAAACACCAGAACTTGGCGACCTGATTCTTGAACCCTCAGATGTTCAGTTGAAAGAAGTGGAGATTTTGGCCACCAAACCCTTTCTGGTGGTTGAGCCCGATAAACTGGTGGTTCGGGTTGAAAATAATCCTTTGATGATCAACAACAATGCCCTTGAAGTATTGCGCAAAAGCCCCGGCGTGATGGTCAATCAGGACGATCAGATTTTCCTTCAGGGAAAAAGTGGCTTGCAGGTCTATATTGATGGGCGGCCTTCTCCTTTGCAGGACAAAGACCTGGCCAACTACCTTCGTGGAATTCCATCCTCCCAAATCGAACTGGTGGAGATCATTACCAACCCTTCGGCCAAATTCGATGCTTCAGGCAATGCAGGTATCATCAATATC
>JBIPNA010000307.1:0-4556 GCA_044375665.1 Catalimonadaceae bacterium | reverse complement strand
GGTTGCCCGGATCAGTAAGTGTCGTGCTGGTACCTTTTTCCGGATCCAGAAAAAACAGGCCGATTGGGTTGGATTAAGACCATCCGGCACCAGCTCAATTCCAAAGCCTTCAAAAGAACCTCCTGCACTGGTAAGGCCCAATTGCGCATCGCAAGAATGGAGCCCCGGCAAGTGGTTTAACATACCAGAATCTCTAAGGTAAAAAGTGGGAGATTTGGTCAGGCAATTGCCGATGCTGGTAATATAAGGCCGCAATCTGGTTTTCTCCAGCAGAAAGAAAATTCCCCCAACCATCCTGGAATAGGCGCATAAGACCATTGCCATCTTTGGTATACCGACCGCCTTTCATTCATTTTCTCCATCGCTTTACCCGGCGACATGTTATTTTGCTGGCGCTGTCAACGGCAGACCCTGGTGAAAGTCCAGGTTCGATACACCATGGAAAAGAAGCCAAAAAATATTTTTATTCAGGGACCTGTCCTCCCGAATTTTATTGCCGAAAGCATTGCCCACCACAGCCATAAAACCGGGATCGGAGCCCATTCCATTTTTCTTGGTCAGGTTCGGGCCGATGTTTTGCCAGGTGGCATTGTAGAGGCCATCGACTACTCGGCTTACGAAGAACTTGCCCTCGAAAAGGCCCACCAGATCCGGGAAGAGGCGTTCCGCCTTTTTCCTTTGCATTGTCTGCACATTCACCATAGCCTGGGAAGGGTAGCAGCAGGCGAAAACAGTCTGTTTGTTTTTGCTTCCTCTACCCACCGCAAAGATGCCCAGGAGGCCACTGCCTGGCTTGTTGATGCCCTCAAAAAAGAGTTGCCTGTCTGGGGAAAAGAAATCCTGACCTCTGGTGGACACCAATGGAAACAAAATACCTGAACTGTTTTCCACCTGATACAACTGTATGGTATTTAAAATAATCAGCCCATGACCGACATCACCTTCAAATCTTCCACTTTCCGGAAAGCCATCGCCAGTGCCCGCGTCGAACTCGGCTCTCCCGAAACCGTTACCGCCATTCTCGAAAACCGGGTGCCCAAGGGCAATGTATTTGGGATGGCCAGGGCTGCCGGGCTTTTCGCTGCAAAGCGCACATCCGATATGATTCCAGATTGTCACCCTCTGCCCATCGAATTTACCGACATACGACTGACCATCCGTGACCAGGGCATCGACATCGAAGCAGAAATTCATACCATTTATAAAACCGGCGTTGAAGTGGAGGCCATGCATGCTGCCTCAGTGGCAGCGCTTACAGCATACGATATGCTCAAACCCCTCGACAAACAGATTTCCATTACCAACCTGCGGCTTCTCGAAAAACATGGTGGAAAAGGAGACTACAAAGACCGGGGTCCAATCGGAAAACGGGCAGGTGTGTTGGTATGTTCCGACTCGGTGGCGGCAGGAAAAAAAGAAGACAAAGCCGGAAAAGCATTGATGGAAGGACTCCGCCGGTGGGATTTGTTGGTTGATCAATACAAAGTAATTCCGGATGAGCCCGAAGAAATCCGCCAAACCCTTCGCTCATGGGTAGACGAAGGTATTTCCCTCATCCTCATTACCGGAGGCACCGGACTTTCGCCAAGAGATATCACACCCGAAACCCTCAGGCCGATGCTCGACAAAACCCTTCCGGGAGTAGAAGAGGCCATCCGGTCTTATGGCCAGCAACGCACGCCCTATGCCATGCTGTCCAGAAGTGTGGCGGGCACCATTGGAAACACATTGGTCCTTGCATTGCCCGGCTCTACCCGGGGAGCCGTTGAAAGTATGCAGGCTGTTTTCCCCGCCCTGCTACATGGCTTCCGGATTATGGAAGGGGCCAGGCACGAACCCTGAGCCGGTTTCCAGTGGTAGAACGCAATTTCTTGTGCCCATTACCGGCGTTTAGGTTTGTTTTGCAGGCTCAAACAACGATACCATGACTACTATTGCCGATATCTCCCTGCTGAAAGAACCCAAATGGGCCGGTTCTCAGGTCCTCCTGCTCGATGTGCTTTCCGACTGGCCGGCTCTTGAGCTGGGACCCATGCCAGACTGGCTGAGGCCAGAATCCGAAAAAGCCCCTGCTGTTTCGGTTTTCAGCCACGAATCAGACCGGTGGGTCGTGGTTTTTTTACAACAAGCCCAGGCAGAAGCCAGCCGTAAAGCCGGTGCTCAGGCAATGGGAATCATCAAATCCTGGAAGCGGACAGAACTAAGAATCTGGTCCAATGTGGGCAATGCAAACCGGGTTCTGGATTTTGCAGAAGGTATGGTTCTGGCCTCTTACCGTTTCGAAAAATACCGTTCAAAAGCCGAAAAAGGCCTGAAAAAAATAGAAATAGGACACCCTTTTCTCGAAAAAGATCAGGTAAAACAAGTTCAGGCCGTTTGTCAGGCCGTAGCCCTAACCAGGTCTCTGGTCAACGAACCGGCCGGCTACCTGACGGCGAAAAAGTTGTCCGAAATATTTGAAAAAACCGGAAAAGAAAACGGTTTCGAAGTAGAGGTACTGGGCAAAAACAAGATCCAAAGCCTTAAAATGGGTGGCCTGCTTGGGGTAAACCAGGGAAGTGACCTTCCACCAACATTCAACATTCTGGAGTACAAACCCAAAAAGGCTCAGAACGCCCAACCCATTGTACTGGTAGGAAAAGGCGTGGTGTATGACACCGGCGGGCACAGCCTCAAAACCAGTGGCGGCATGGAAGCCATGAAATGCGATATGGCCGGAGCTGCAACCGTACTTGGGATTTTTCAGGCTGTAGCAGAATTGCGCCTTCCGCTTCACATCATCGGGCTTGTGCCAGCAACCGACAACCGGATTTCTGCAGCAGCCATTTCTCCCGGCGATATACTTACTGTATCCGATGGTACGACCGTAGAGGTACTCAATACAGATGCCGAAGGCCGTCTCATACTGGCAGATGCCCTTGTTTTCGCAAAAAGATATCAGCCCGAACTGGTCTTCGATTTTGCTACCCTAACCGGAGCTGCAGCCAGAGCTATTGGGAAAGAAGGCTTTGTTTACATGGGCACCGCATCCGATGCCATCAAGGCAGAACTCCAAAAGGCACAGGAAGTTACCTACGAGCGGGGGGTTGAATTTCCCCTTTGGGACGAGTATGCCGACCAGATCAAATCCGATGTGGCGGACATCAAAAACATAGGCGGGGCAGAGGCCGGAGCCATTACTGCAGGTAAATTTCTGCAACATTTTACCGACTATCCCTGGGTGCATTTCGACATCGCCGGCACATCCTTTTACGAAGGCGCAGCAGTAGGCTATATCCCGAAAGGAGGCACAGGCATAGGTGTCAGGATGGTGGTAGAATTCCTCAAAAACCGGGTTTCAGAACCGTCATAACAGGGCGGCCGGGCGGGCTGTCCGGGGGTACGCTGGCGCTTCCGTGCCGGGTTCTTCCGTATGTTCAATGCTGCGCCTTCCCGGAATGCTGCCCGGCACCAGGCCCCTCCCATCCCTGCCGCGTAGTTTCAGGAGGTAGACATTTGTTTGCTTGCTTTTTAAGAGACTTGAATTTGCCTTTCAAACCCACCTGACGGGTTTGAAAGGCTGTTTGTTGATAAAGCGCTGATTTTTGCTTGTCAGGCGCCCAAAACGGATTTCCAATTCGCAGTTTGGGTTTTAAGGTTATAAACAGGAAGAAATTCTGCAAATTTCCTTCCCCCCTTTTTAAGGCCAGCCCATTCACTCTGCATCAACCACTTTCACCTCCTCCCCGCTCAGCCAAACCGCTTTGCGGACCTTTTGTCCATGCAGCACCTTTTTCCAGGAAAGGGGATCCGTCAGAGGAATCAGAATTAAAGGCTTCTCCACAATATAGGCAGGGTTGGTGCGGACAATCCAATCGGTTTCCGGATGGGCCTCCTGAAACCTTCGGGAAGCCAGATTGGGCAAACACAAGACAGGCAAGTTTTCCCGGTAAGCCAGTTCCAAACCCATTTTGATGTTTTGGTAGGCCTTCAGATCATAGGTATCGGCATCTTTTCCAGTTACTTTTTCCACGCCTGCCATGTAAAAATTGACCACCGCGTTCAGACTAAGGAGTCCCAAAAGGGAAGGGATAAACCATGAGCTGATCTTTAGCTTTTCCAGCCATCCGAGTCCGTGTACAGCCAGAGCCGCAAATGAAAATGCCCAGATGCAATTGAGTCTGGATTCCCCGAGAGGATATTTTCCCATTAAAAAAAACAGCACTGCAACGCCCAGGCCCTGTGCCATAAAGGCAAAGGGCCTGGGGTTGGGACCATCCAGAAGAAATACATCCGAAAACCTTTTGATTTTGAGACATCTGAAAATCCCGGCAAGCAAGAGCAACCCCAAAACCACCTGAACCGCATACCCATTACCCGCTACCCGCAAAAAGTCAAAGAGATTGGGAAACAGGCGCTTCCAAGATTCCGGATCCCAGGCCCGAAACATCTTATCGGCCCAATACGATTTCATCGTGCTATCGGCCAATACCTGGTGGATATCTGAAAACCAGGCACCGGCAAGTCCGGCAAGGTGCAGGGCAAGCAAACCCATAGCAGCCTTCCGGGATCGGCTT
>JBIPNA010000027.1:0-17048 GCA_044375665.1 Catalimonadaceae bacterium | reverse complement strand
CGGAGACAGGTTTGAGATAATTGCAGATTTCTGAATCCCGGAGCTTCCCATAATGGTGTCGGAATTGCCTACATACGACACTACATACTGGATTATTCCTGAGTTATCCGTCGCATTTAATTTTAGTTCTACTGTAGAATTGGTTATGTCGCCTACGCTTGCGGTAAAATTTGCAGGTGGCTGGGTATCTGGATTAACGTTTTGATATACACGAACATAGTCAATGACCATCGATTCCTGGTTGAAGTTTGGAGGGATTGGAGAAGCAAAGCCTCCCATCGCTATATTGAAAATCAGATATTGTTCCTTGTCAAATGGCCAGGTATCGGCATTTTTTATGGCAGGGTTGTAGGTGTAATATGCCACTCCATCCAACAAAAAGGTGATCTGATTTGGTGACCAGTTCATAGTGTAAACGTGGTAGTTCTGGGAAATGTCGGAAGCCTGAATTCCACCTTTGTTTATCGTATTCCCAAAAGAGGATGGAGTATGAATGGCACTGCCGATATAATTTATGGGTTGATTGGGAAAAATTCCATGCTCCATAATATCCAGTTCGCCACATGCAGGCCAGCTGGTGGTGCCGTATTGAGCATCGAAATAAGCGCCGTCTTCGTTGACATTTTTACCCAACAACCAAAGTGCTGGCCAGGTCCCAGCAGCGTTTGGCGCCTTGGCACGGATGTCAACCCGCCCATAACGGAAAGCATATTTTGAGTTTAGTCTGGCAGACGTATACTGTTTGGTGACGTTCTGGTCGGTAAATGTTTCTTTCTTGGCTACAATGTTGAGTGCTCCGTCTGAAACGAAGGAATTGACCAGCCGGTTGGTATAGTGCTGAACCTCATTGTTGAACCAGCTTCCTCCTGCCGGAATCTGGGTTTGGTGATGCCATTTGACCGGGTTTATTGGTCCTTGTTGGTCAAATTCATCAGACCACACAAGATCATTGTAAACAACATCCAACTGAGCATAGCTTGTGGAGATCAGCAGGCAAGTCAGAAACAGTGTTTGAAAACTGAAAATTTTCAGCTTTGTCCATTCGGGGAATTTAACCATACACATAACAGAATTCATAATACCCAAAGGAGCGTTTTACAGGTAGATTTCTAACCACAGGGAAGCCATGTTTTTTTTGCCGGAAAGTTTTTATTCTGGAATACCCCGAAGACTGAAATGCTCCCGCAACTACCGGACCAGAAATGGTGAAAAGAATTTGGTCAGGGAATAGGTTTAGGAAGAATTATAAGTGCTTGAATAAAAGGAAACTATAAAAAACCTCAGCTTAGAATTTTCTGCAGAGGGATCAATCTCAGAAAAAAGTCAAAATTTTTTGGTTATCCGGTCCAATGATTTGCCTCTATGTTCTCAGATCGGGGTGTGTTTTTCGTGCCCAATCCAAGTCAACCAAATTTTTTTATTTTTTTATGAAAAAACTCTTTACGCTCCTCCTGTGGCTCATATGGGTTTCAGGTTTCTCACAGCCCATCTCTCTCCCGGTAACCTGGGATGTTGGAGGGGTTGATTACACGACCGCTTCTTTTGGCGGTAATGTTAATTCTACACCAACAGTGGTAGACCCATTAGACCCTTCAAACCAGGTCTTAAGGCTTCAGAAGCCAGTTGGATCTCAGGTTTGGGCAGGAACGACGATTGGAAACCCTACTGCCAACAATGGTGGTTTTCCTGTACCTATTCCTTTGGTGAGTGGAAATTCCAGTGTTACTGTCAGGGTTCGGACAACCAAACCGGCCGGAACCCAGATGATGGTAAAAGTTGAAGTTTCTACCAATGGAGGAATTTTCGTAGAAAAGCGTGTGAATACCACCAAACCAGCTGGTCAGTGGGAAAACATGGTTTTTGACTTTTCTACGGGAGATCAACCCATCAATTACGCAAACCCCTATGGAAAATTATCCTTCTTTCCTGATTTTCAGGCTGGAGGAGACAACACAGCTGAATATTGGGTCGACAATATAGCATTTGGATTGCCACCTGTGATTTCTTCGTTTTCACCTACGAGTGAATCCACTGGGAACACGGTTACGATTTTTGGAAATAACTTCACCGGCGCCACTTCGGTCCGTTTTGGAGGTTCGCCTGCGCAAAGCTTTACAGTTGTAAATGACAATGAAATTTCTGCCGTTGTGGGCGTGGGTTCATCGGGAGTTGTTGAAGTAACTACCCCGGTTTCCAAAGAAACCCTGGCTGGATTTACGTACATTCCTCCGGCCACTGCACCTACCATTACTTCGTTTTCCCCTACAAGTGGCGCCACAGGCGCGGTGATTACCATTAATGGAACGAACTTTACCACAGCAACGGCTGTTAACTTTGGCGGAGACGCGGCTGCATCCTTCACCATCGTGAGCCCTACTCAAATCACAGCCGTTGTGGATGCAGGGAATTCAGGATCTGTAGCTGTGACCAACCCGGATGGCTTCGCCACATTGGCAGGATTTACTTATATTCCTCCTGCCCCTACCATTACCTCCTTTACACCTACTGGTGCAGGGGGCTTTGGGGTTATAACCATTACAGGAACCAACTTCATTGATGTTTCCGGCGTGACCTTTGGCGGAACACCCGCTTCGGCCTTTACGGTATTGAGCCCTACATCCATTTCTGCTACAGTAGCCGCAGGTTCTTCCGGGACTGTAGCCGTTACCAATTCGGGTGGAACAGGTTCTTTGGCAGGCTTTACCTTCAGAACGCCTGTTGCTTTGCCCATTACTTTTGGTGTGGCTACTGTGGATTACACAACCACCGACTTTGGAGGAGCTTCTTCCGCAGTGGATGTCGATCCGACCAATGGTTCGAATCAGGTATTGCGCATTTCCAAACTGGGAGGTGCACAAACCTGGGGTGGAACAACACTTGGAAAAGACTTCGCTCCCAAAGTGAACAACGGAGGCTTAACAGCCCCGATTCCTTTTACCAACGAAAGTAAAATCATAACAGCCCGGGTCTACTCTTCGCTACCAGCAGGTGTTACCATCCGTTGCAAAGTTGAAAACACAGCCAATGGCGGTATTTCTGCTGAAGTAGATGCATTTACGACCGTTCAAAATGGTTGGTCAACCCTGTTCTGGAATTTGACTGGCGTAAACATTGCCAACTCCTACGAGAAAATATCCTTTTTCCCGAACTTCAACGTAGGCGGAGCTTCTGGTCCGTTTTACCTGGATGATGTTGCCTACTATCCGGCACCTACCATCAGCTCATTTGCTCCAACCAATGCCACGACTGGTCAAACGATAAATATTACCGGGACCAATTTCACAGGAGCAACTGCGGTTTCTTTTGGCGGAGTTCCTGCTTCATCCTTTACTGTTGTTAATGCCAATACCATCACCGCCGTTGTTGCTTTAGGTGCTTCTGGTTCGGTTTCTGTAACAAGAGGTGGAACGGCAACATTGGCAGGTTTTACGTTCAATGCAGCACCAACCGGAGCTACCGTAACTTCTTTCTCTCCAACATCTGCTGGTGAGACCGGAGTCGTACAGATTATCGGAACGAATTTCACCACAGCAACAGCAGTTAGCTTTGGTGGAACACCAGCGGCTTCTTTCAACATCATCGATGATAATACCATCGATGCAGTTCTGGCTGCAGGATCTACAGGCGCTGTTTCGGTTACCAATCCAAGTGGTATCGGGTCATTGGGTGGGTTTACATACATCCCCAAGGCGCCAATTTCCATGCCTATCACCTGGAATAATCCAATTACAGTAGATTATACCACCACAGATTTTGGAGGAAACGTTTCTTCTCAGGATGTTGATCCCAACAATGCCTCCAATCCGGTATTGAAAATTGTGAAAGGGCCAGGTGCATTCACATGGGCTGGTTCAACCCTTGGAAAAGTCGGTGTGAACAACGGTGGTTTCGCTGCTCCGCTTCCTTTTACCCCTGCAAACAGATTCCTGACAGCCCGGGTTTATTCTACCCGTCCGGTTGGCACCCTGATCATGTTAAAAGTGGAACAAGGCACCGCCCCTGCTCAAAACTCAGAGAAATCTGTAGCTACGACAGTGCAAAATGCCTGGGAAACTCTGGTCTTTGATTTTGGAGCCAATACAGGTGGAAACCCGCTGAACTATTCAGGGGTTGATTATGACAAACTTTCTGTGTTCTGTAACTTCAATCAGGTGGGTACGGCAAGTGCCAACACTTTTTACATTGATGATGTAAAATTTGTACCAGGTCCTTCTGTTACAAGCTTTTCGCCCACAAGTGCAGCGCAAGGAACAACCGTTACCATCACCGGAAATAACCTGGATGATGTAACTGCAGTTTCATTTGGTGGAACTCCGGCTGCTTCCTTTACCATCGTAAGCAGCACCCAGATTGATGCTGTTGTTGCAGCAGGAACTTCTGGTTCGGTTTCGGTAACAAACCCTGTAGGTTCTTCCTCACTGGCAGGTTTTGACTTTATCGCACCTCCAGGGGCACCAACAATCCTCACCTTTTTCCCTGCAAGCTCAATTGTAGGTGGATTGGTCACTCTTTCAGGAAGTAACTTCAATACAGCCACTGCTGTAACCTTCGGAGGAACTCCTGCTTCATCTTATACGATTGTAAACTCTTCGACCATTCAGGCCATTGTTGGTCCGGGTTCAACCGGATCGGTATCGGTAACCAATGGTTTTGGAACGGGTTCAAGAGCAGGATTTACCTTCCTCAAAAAGCCAATTGCACTTCCGGTTCTCTGGGATGATTTTGCTACGGTTAATTACAGCACTGCCGGTGATTTCTGCGGCTTGGCTTCTGCTTTGTCTACAGATCCTTTAAATGCTTCCAATACTGTAATGAGGTTAACCAAAACAACTGTTTCTGCGGCTTGTGCGGGAACCACTTTTGGAAACGGCCCATTGCAAAATCCAATTCCTTTTGCACTTGGAAACACCAAAATCAGTGTGCGTTTTTATTCACCTGTTGCCAATCTTCCTGTTTTGCTTAAGCTCGAAGGAAATGCCGGACCAATTGAAAAACTGGAAACAGCATCGGTTGTTGGATGGCAGATTATTGAGTTTGATTTTGCTGCGAGTGCAAACCTTTCCGATATATACAACCGGTTGGTTTTCTTCCCAGGTTTCAACCAGATCGCCGGAGCAACCCAGGTTTCCTATGTGGATAACATCGTTTTCGGAGGATTCCCAACCAATGTTTGGGTAGGAAACACTTCCAGCGATTTCCTTAACGGAAGCAACTGGTCTTTGGGCTTCCCTCCGCTGGATTGCAGTCAGAATGTGCAGATCAACGGAAACACACCATTCTCACCGGTCTTAACCTCTGGTAGTTACAGTGGTGGAAATCTGACGATTGTTGGCAATGCAACCTTCACCATCAACAGTGGCGCTACTTATTCCCTTTGCGGAAACCTGAGTGGTCCTGTTTCTGGTGATGGTACCTTAAACTTCACCGGAACTGCCGGGCAGACCGTTGGAAGCGTCCAGAACTTAAACAATATGACCATCACCAAGCCTGCCGCATCGGGAGATGTGACCATCAACGGGACGGTAAAAGTGAGGGGAGTACTTACCCTGGCCAATGGCAATTCCGATGTAGTGGTTGCACCAGGAGGAAGTTTGGTTTTGGTGTCTACGGCCACCGGAACCGGATCGATTGCTGCGCTCCCTGCCGGAGCCGCCGTAACCGGTAACGTAACGCAACAGCGGTATCTGCCAGGAACCGGAAGCGGATGGTATCTGCTTGGAACTCCAATTCAGGGCGGAAATTTCAGCCAGTGGACTGACAATATGTACATGGCCGCCGGAAGTTCCTTAGGTGGAACCCAGGGTGTTCTTGCTCTTGGAATTCAACACTCTTCTATTTTCAAGTACGACGAATCATTGCACAACATTGTTTCGGATACTGTTCAGAAAAGAGGTTGGAGGGTTCCAGAGTCTGGCGATGCGCTTTCCATGGGTCAGGGCTTCAGGGTTTGGTTGAAAGCCAGCGAAACACCGAGCCGCACCATCGATAATGTTGGAACCATCAACTCGGGTGATTTTAACTTCCCAACCCTGGGAAGAACAGAGCCTGCCAATTGCCAGGTCAATATTTCTCCAGCTACCATAGCTTGTACAGAAGATTTCAGAGGCTGGAACCTGCTTTCCAATCCTTATCCTTCTGCCATCAATTGGGATGCCACAGGTGGTGCCTGGGTTAAGCCTGCCAGTATGGTCAATGCCTTCTGGAGATGGAATTCTATCGGAGGTGGTTACGGAGTGTATACTGGAGGCGGCTCTTATGTGGGTGCCGGTCCAGTACCTGCTTCGCCAAACCTGATTCCAAGCAGCCAGGGATTCTTTGTAAAACTCTCTACTCCAGGAGTGTATACAGCAACCCTTTCCATTAAGGAAAACGCCAAATTCAACGGTAGCGGAACCATGTTGCGGACCAACGTGGATGCTGCGAATGTGTTGAAAATCAAGTTGGAAAAGCCTTCTGCCAATTCTCCGTATTGCTATCTGAACGAAATTCATTTCTCTGAAATGGCTACAGACGGCATGGATGTTCTTCAGGACATTACCAGCATGGAAGGAGGAGAATATTCCTTCAGCATGCCTGTTGAGAATTCTAAAGTGATTTCCAATTACCTGAGCCCTTTAACGGTTGAAAAAACCATTCCGCTGCAAATGAATGTTGGCCAGTCAAACGGTCATTACAGGTTCGTATTTAGTGGATTGGAATCTTTCGAGCCAGGAACACAGATCTACATCAGGGATATGATTTTGGGTACCATTACCAACATCACTGAAAATCCTGTGTATACCTTCTCCGTATTGAGCCAGGTGGATGCCAGTGCAGATCGTTTTGAGCTTGTTTTCTCTCCAAATGGAACAACCTCTACTATTTCTGTCATTAAAGGCATTGAAATGAACCTCTATCCAAATCCTGCCGAAGGAAATGAGGTGGTTCTTACCCTGAAAGGAGCTGTTCGTGGAAACGGAACCTGGACCATTTCTGATGTTTTGGGCAAAACGGTTTCTACCGGATCCCTCAATCTGCATGATGGAATCAATTCGAGTACCCTCAATGTAGAAAAACTGTCCACAGGTGTGTATACCCTACGGGTTTCTACGTCGGTAGCTTCATTTTCGCATAAACTCGTAATCAAATAGTAGCATAGTTCAAATTTTGGAAAGCCCCTAAGAAATCCTTAGGGGCTTTTTTTATGCCTTAAGATGTGGTTTTTGCCTGTTTATTACCGATGATATTCCCTTTGTCCAGGGCATAGGATATGGGGCTGTCCCCGCTAAAGACGGGGCCGGGCTATACGTTCCTGGTCCTCCTTCGGTCGTTCCTCCCTCAGTCCGGGCCATCCACTTCTATCCCTCAGCCAGATAGGTACACCAGCAATAACTTCCTTTCAAACCTCTGAATGACAGCCTGTTTACTTTCGGATCAATACCTTTTTACCAAAGGTTTTCGTAGCGGTTTTCACATGCACCATGTACATGCCGGCAGCCAGATTATCAACCCTTAATGTTACCGCAGATGTCTGGAGGGGCTCATCCCATGTTTTTACCAGATGCCCTTCTACATTGTACATCTTTATCTGAAGAATGCTTTCCGGAGCAACAATGTTCAAATCCTCTGTAGCATGGTTCGGATAGATTTTCAGGTCAGTTTTAGAGGTCGGTTTGTCGGTATTTAACACCGTATCTCCCAAACAATTGGAGGGAACCATTTGAGATGCTTTGATCGCCTGGGGCAGTTTCTGGCTACCAAAACCCTGGTTTTGGGTTTGGTCAAACAAGATGTAATTCAGCGTGGCTGTGCTTGCACCCATCCAATCCTGGAGAATAGTCGCAAAAACCCTTCTGTAATCATGCTGTACTGTTTTTACCTGGTAGTTGTTGGCTGGTGTAGCTTCACTTAAATTGATGTTGGTTCCCGAAATGCCCGGTCCAACCACCGAACCAAACAAAAACATCGGGGCTACTTCCCCATGATCAGTCCCCCGACTGGCATTCTGGGCGATTTTCCGGCCAAATTCCGAGAAAGTAAGGCCAAGTACATCCTGGCCCAGGTTTTGGTTGTTCAGATCTGTCACAAATGCAAGCACCGCTTCAGAAACCTGTTGAAGCAGGTTGGCGTGGGTTCCCAAATGGGTGGCACCATCTTCTACCTGTCCATCATGTGTATCAAATCCACTGATCCTGACCAGGTAGATTTTGGTCTTTAAGCCTCCTGAAATCAGTTTGGCTACGGTTTTCAGTTGGTTGGCCAGGAATGTATTTGGATAGCTGATGGCATTGCTTCCTGCTCCGAAAGCCGTAGTAATGGTATTCGCATACACATTGGTATTGGCATCGTTTTGCAAAATGAACTGTATGAGATCGCCATATTCGGAGTTGGGTATGTTGGCTGGTGCTTCTCCGCCAAGTCCGTTTACAATGGAAAAATATCCGTTCAGGTCCTGGTTGTTCAGGTTCATTGACAATGCACTATGTTCGGCTCCATGGAATCCCAGGGAATTGTCGCTGCTGCCAAACTGCAGACCCAGCGGAAAGTTTGCGGAAAGGAAATCAGCATAATACTTTTCTAGAAACCGACCCATCCAGCCGCTGCCCACATTGTTGTTATCAGGAGTTCCGTCTCCGCCTGTGAGCCACAAATCCGTCGATTTGAAGTGTGACTTGTCCTGGCTCGGATATCCAACACCCTGAATGATGCGCATCAGGCCGGCATCGTACAGATTTTTAAAGCCTGTAAGCGAAGGATGCAGGCCCACCTGGTTTTGCAGGGGAAGTGTGGAATCGAGCGTAATGATCTTATTGGCTCCGGTCAGGTTCAACCGAATGTCGGGCCGAAGCGAACTGTACAAATCGTATTGGTTGATTGGGATGATGGTGTTCAATCCATCGTTGGCTCCCTGCAACTGGATAATGACCAGCTTTTTTCCGGTATTGACCGGGCAACTGGTTACATCCTGGGTCTTTAAAAGGCCCATCACTTCCGATGGCAGCATTACCATGGCATTGGCAGCAGCGGTGAGCTGGATGAAATTTCTTCTTTTCATTTGTTCCCCATTAAAAAATTTGTACCTCAGGACAACTTAACAACTTCTTTACCAGCAACTTTAGCCGGGGTTCCACCACCGAAGCATCCCCGGAAATGGTATAAGTGGCCCATGCTGCATTCCAATAGGAATCGTCCAGCCCCTGGAGCAGGAATGTGTTTTTGAAATAGTTCACTCTGTCGATATCAGGTACCTGGGCGAACATGGCTTCACATAATTCCTGACACAAAATATTGGGATCGTCAGGGACAGTGACTATGCCGGAGTTGCGGACGACTTCTGCAATTTTTATGATTCCAACAATGTTGCTGTTGTTGGTTATCCGGTTTTTGCCATCGAGTAAAGACTCTCCCATCCTATACCTGGCGATGAGTGTGGCCGATGAAATCCATGCCTTATCGTACTCCGGACTTTGGTAGTAGGCTGGGTGGCCGGCTACATTATCCGGATCAAAAAGGACCATGTTGGCACTCGAAAGAAAGGTATTGTGTACAAAATTGTTCCAGAAGCTCACATAAAATTCGGAGGCGCTGGTGGCGGGATCCGGGATGGTGCAACTCAGATAGGTGCAGGTTTCTGAAATCAGCTGGAGCGGCGATTTGATGATGGCTCCAAGGGTTTCATCGTCCTGGTTGCTGTCGTCTTTATCATAAAAATGAACACTTTGCAGCAGGCGTCTCACCACCGGCAAAAGTTCATAGTTGCCTGAAAAAAGTTCCTGTGCCAGCGGGCCAATCACATTCGTCTCGGTTTCCTGAGTGATTTTCCCTTTTACAAAATAGATGTAGAGCTTTCTGCAAATGTGCCTGGCGGTCTCGATTTTGCCGAAAACCATGTCCACAAACTGCCCCAGTTCGGTATCCATGCCTGCTGCATCTGTGGCAGCATTGATCTGGGTCAGGTTGAATGCAGCACTGAAAGTTTTGGTTACCGTACTATGCTGACTGAAGGTGTTGGTTCCTCTTGGAAGGTTTGTATCACTGTCGAGATTGGTCCGGGCAGTATTTCGCTTAAACCCGGTCAGGACTTTGGCTGCTTCAATGATGTCGTTTTCGGTGTAATGGGTATAGTTTCCGGGAGCGGTCTGCTCTCCTTTTCCGATGGTGAACAGTTCAAAAAACTCCCGGGCATAATTTTCGTTGGGAGCGTATTTGCTGTTTGTCGTGTTGTTGAGATAATTCAGCATGGAATTATCTAAGGTCATCTTTTTGGCAAACGATTTGTAATTTCCATAGGCATAAAAGAGACAAAGCCGGATATGGTCGTAGAATTCCGTTGCTGAACCTGCACCATTTTGCTTTTCAACCGTGAACCGTGTGGTAAGGAAATGCGATAGTTTGTACTTTAAAGTTGGATCGTGAATGGCATTGTACCACCACCATCCAGCCACATTGTTGGCTTTGCGTTGCTGACCGGTAAAACTGGTGGCCAGATTGGCCGACTCGGTCCAAAACCCATCCGGATTGCCCGTTGGTAAGGGGTCGTAGGGCAGGGCAAGGGTTGGAGGCAGATTTTGGGTCAATACATCAAGAGCCTGAGCTGGTGTCAATAATGCCAGTTGCTCTATCTGCGCTTTGGTATATCTGAAACAGGCTCTCCGGAGAAGATGCCGTGCAAATTTTTTCCCCAACGGAAGGTTGTATGGATCCAGAGAAGCCATTATTTGTTGTGGTTGGTTTGTTTCAAAGCTACCTGAATACCTTGGTTTTACTTAAGGAATGTAGGAAAAATACACGTTCTAGTAGCTCACATATCAGAAATCTGGATTATCGAAAGAATAGAATTTCATTTATTTAAGTGTTCCATCTCTTGTCCAGTGGGTGTGTGGAATTTATCCTATCGGAGGCAACCTAAGTTTTTAAGGAAATCTGCGATTATTCAAAACAGGACTTACAAATCGAAGACCAGTTTGCCCCAGATTCTTCCGAATTGGATGGTTCCGGGAGATAGCTAAAGCAGATTTTGGATTTTTGAAAAGAGCAATTTATCATATCCGATAGGCAGGTATTCCCATGGTTCCTTTTATCAGTAAAAATTGTTCCGGGGTTTTCCCAAAATCCGAAGTTCTTCCGGACGGGAAAACCAACCAGGATTTGGGTTTTATTTGCGTCCACAATGAAAAAGAAGCAAAACCATGGCCATAAATGAGCAATTCGAAAAAGCAGTAGCCGAAAGTAAAAATCTGAGCGAACGACCGTCCAATGAGGTACTGCTCCAATTATACAGCTTGTACAAGCAAGCCACGGAAGGCGATGTTCAGGGCGACCCGCCTTCCAACCCCTTCGACATTGTGAACAAAGCCAAGTACCAGGCCTGGGAATCGTTACGTGGTGTTTCAGGAGCGGAGGCTATGCAGCGGTATGTCGACCTGGTGGAACAGTTGAAGGGTTAAGAGGAAGGTGGGGCAAAAGCACCCCAAATTATATCTGACCAGGAGACTTTCAGGATTGCCTCTGTAGAACCGGATTTTTTAGTTCCTGCACTTATCAGGCCTTGTTGTAGGAGACGAATTAAACCAGGAAAATGATATTCGCCGGATTACTCCGCTTCAAATCTGCTAAGTCGGTTTTTTAGGTAAAGGTTTTCCTCGGAAAGGGAATTCATCTTATTCAATAAATGGCCGATGGCTTCCAGACCTTCCAGATTTATTTCGAGTTCAAAGTGTAGCCGGATCATTTTCTCTATGTGGCCAATGTGCGATTTATCCACAAAATATTTTTCCTCCACCAGGATAAGCTCGGCTAGTCCACTTTGCCGGAGGGCAAAAATGAAGGATGTATCAATATTGTGGACCGAACAAAATGTTTCTAACGCAACCAGATTTTCAGTTTTCATCTTTTCGCAGGTTTTTTAACTGGATAAATAATTCCTTTTCAGCCTCCGATAATCCTGTCGGCACTTTCACCAGATAGGTTACATACAAGTCGCCAAATTCTCCTTCTTTTTTGTAAACAGGAAAACCTTTGCCCTTCAGTTTTATCCTGGTTCCGTTTTGGGTTTCTGCTGGCACATTCAGTTTTACCCTTCCGTCCAGGGTATCAAGCATCATTTCACCACCCAGGACTGCTGTGAAAAGGTCCAGATCTGCAGAGGTAAAAAGGTTGTTGCCTTCTCTTTTGAACTTTGTATTGTTGTTTATGGAGAAAGTAATGTACAAATCTCCATTTGGCCCTCCGTTGGCACCTTCTCCTCCATTTCCGGGAATTTTTATAATCTGGCCATTTTCAATTCCGGCAGGAATGGTCAGTCTGATTTTCTTTCCATTTACCGTTAGGATTTGGGGATGTGTTTTATAGGCATCCAACAGATTCAACTGAAGCTCTGCATTAAAATCCTGACCCTTATATTTCACTTGCCGGCCTCCTTGTCTGGAAGAAGATCCACCAAACATCGATTCGAAGAAATCTGAAAAGTCCTGACCCTCGGCACTGGTCCATGCCTGTCCCTGGTTGGCTCCGCCTGAGGCATTTCGATGCTGCCTGGCTTTTTCGAACTCTTCGGCATGCTTCCAGTCTTTGCCATACTGGTCATATTTCTTCCGCTTTTCAGGATCACTGAGTACCTCGTTCGCCTCATTTATTTGCTGAAATTTTCGCTTGGAGCCTTCATCATTCGGGTTCAGATCAGGATGGTATTTTCGGGCCAGCTGCCTGTACGCCTTTTTGATATCGGCCTCCGTGGCCTGCTTATCAATCTCCAGAACCTTGTAATAATCAATAAAATCCATTGGCTTCTTGCTCGTTGGTTTTCCTGTGTGGGCTGGGGTAGCAATGTATATAACAACTGACTTCTTTGCTATGATTAACGGTTGAGAAAATATTAATGGCCTGCTGGGGTAAAAAAAGGTCTGGCCTGTTTTTACTGCCTTTCTGCATTTTAAAAATGAAAATGAACATTTCGGGCTATTTACAGGACTCCGTTGGAAGGAATCTGGTACTTAGGAGTTCATGAATTCTCAAAATTAATGAGTACAAAATCCTGAGGCTCTTTCAAATCAGCTTCCCCGTGATTCGATTCAATCCGGATCCTGGGTCCGCTTTTGTTTTTTATTTGAAGTTGCATTTATTAATTCATGATTCTAAGAGGATCATTTTTGAAAATTCAATCTTTGCAATTCAAGTTTTAGGAGACATTCATGAGAATTCTGTACCTGATTTTGGTATTTCAGTTGGCGGCTTTGGCAAATTTAAATGCGCAAACTGTTTTGCCTTCAGATAGCATCGAATTTTTCAGGCGCACCGGAAACTATCTTCAGGCTTTGAGAATTGGAAAATTGTGGCAAAAACAACTTCCTGAAAATGCACCTGATTCGATTCGTCTGTATGCTCTTGAAACCATTGCCGACCTTCTAGTCAGGTTGAATGAAAACAAAGAAGCAGAGCAGGTTATAGGTCAATGGCTGGATTTGCTTCGGAAATCGGTCAATGAAAACCACATTGATTTTGCCATGCCATACAACAGATTGGGAACGATACATTACAATCTTGGCAATTTTCCGAAAGCATTGGAAAACTATTCCAAAAGCATGGACTTGAGAATCCGGCAATACGGGCCCGACCACCCGGAAGTAGCCCGATCATTAAGCAATATGGCCAATGTGTATCTGATGACAGGCCACTATACCAAAGCAGAAGAGCTTTATCTTAAAACCCATGAAATCAGATTGAAACATCTGCCTCCCAACGATCCTGCCCTTGGCCACTCCTGCAATGGGCTTGGGCTGGTGTATCGCAGCCTTGGCGATTATCCCAAATCTGAATCTTATTTTATCAAAGGCCTGAACATCAATATAAGCCGGCTGGGTCCGGATCATCCCAACGTTGGTGCCATTTACAACAATCTTGGAACCCTGGCTGAATTTATTGGAGACTATACCAAAGCAGAAAAGTACTTCCAGGAAGGTCTTCGGATCCGGAAACTTGCGCATGGGGAATCCAATGTGCTGGTTGCCCAGAACTACTTTCACCTGGGCCGACTTTATGAATTGAGCGGGCAGTTGCCAAAGGCTGGTATGATGCTTGAAAAAGGAGGGACTATTTATCTAAGGGAGTATGGGCCGGAACATATCTTTACTGCCAACTGGCATTTCCTTAAAGGTGGACTTCTCTTAAAGCAAAAGCAATATATTCAGGCTGAAGCCGAGCTTTTGAGCGCAAAGAAGATTTGGGAACGATCATTCGGAAAAGAGCACTTAAAGGTGGCCGAAGCCAATTCTGCTCTCGGGATACTGTATAAAGAATCAGGAGCTTTCAGCAAAGCACTTTCCCTCCTGAAAGAGAGTTATGCCACCCAACTCAGATTTTTGGGAGATCAACACCCGGTTTCAGGTGTGAGCCAACATGAAATGGGTCTGGTTTACATGCACCTGGCTCAGGAAGACTCTGCTGAAAAGTGGTTTCGGAGGGCTGTAGACCATACCAAAAACCAAATAACAATGTTGTTTCCGGTCTTATCGGAACGTGAAAAGGAAAAGTTTTACCATACTTCGGCCAAAGTCTTTAAGGAGTACTTTGCTTTTTCGGCCATGCGCTATCCCAGAAATCCTGAGGTGGCAGGCGAAATGTACAATCTGGTGCTGGCATCAAAAGCGCTTTTGTTAAACAACTCTGCAAAATGGAAACAGCGAATCAGGTCCAGCGGCGACAGGAAATTACTTCAATTGTATACCATCTGGGAAAGCAACCAAAACCTGATTTCCAAATTAATGGCCAACCGTGATTCGGCGGGTTCAGACAGTTTGCAAAGCCTTACCGATCAAAACGAAAAACTTGAAAAGGAACTTTCTTCCAGGTATCAGGTGTTTAATTCTCTCACTGATAAGAAGTTTCGGAAGTGGCAGGATGTTTCCAAAATGCTGCACCAGGGCGAAGCAGCCATTGAAATTGTGCGGATGAATCCCTGGGGATTTATTTCTGAAAAGTCGGGAAAACCCGAGGTAGCCAAAAATGCAGGAGAGGCAGCGGCATTGTTGAATACCCCGGTTTATGTGGCATTGGTTTTAAAGTACGGCGACCTTTATCCCCGGCTTGTTTCCCTTCCTGACGGGCAAAAGCTGGAGGCCTTAAACTTTTATTTATATCAGAATTGCATTCGGAATAAATTTACCGATACCATTTCTTACAGAAATTACTGGGCCACCATTGCCCGTGCCCTCGGTAAAAACACGAAACGCGTTTACTTTTCCCCGGATGGGGTTTATCATTTTATCAATCCCGCCACCTTATTCCATTCCAGGACAAAAAAATATCTCCTCGAAGAACTTGACATCAGGTTGGTGACAGTCACCAATGAGTTGCTGGAAAGTGAAAAGCTACCTCCTCAAAACCGTTTGTCCTACCTGTTTGGGAGTCCGGAATTTGGCGACTCCCTGCACAACAAAGACTCCACCTCAAGCCGGGGGGGAGCAGCTTTTTCTTTTTTGGGAGAAGTAGATTTACCTGATCTGCCGGGGTCTAAAAAGGAAATTAAGGCAATTTCTACCCAGCTGATTGAGTCCGGCTGGGAGGTGTATCATTTTACGCAGGCTGAAGCAAGCGAAGAAAAAATCAAGGACATATTTACCCCAAGGCTGCTCCATATTGCCACACATGGGTTCTTCATCCACGATTCAGCCCAAAATCCACTTTTTTGTTCGGGTTTGTTTCTTTCGGGAGCAAATACTTCAAGACGGGAATGGAAGGCTGGTTTGGGTGAAGATGGCATTCTTACAGCTTACGAAGCCATGAACCTCAACCTCGATAATACAGATCTTGTTGTCCTTTCAGCCTGCGAAACAGGTTTGGGCGAAGTTAAAACGGGGGAGGGGGTTTATGGCTTGCAAAGGGCTTTTAAAGTAGCTGGCGCCAGGTCTATCATCATGAGTTTGTGGAAAGTCGACGATGAAGCCACCCAGGAATTGATGGTTGCATTTTATAAAAACTGGCTTGCGGGAAGCACCAAGCGTTCTGCATTTTTAAATGCACAGAAAGCACTCAAAATCACCTATCCTCATCCTTATTACTGGGGTGCTTTTGTAATGGTGGGGGAATAGGAAATTCACCTTCAAGAGGCATCTGTATTGTATTTTAAGATTCGTTTTTAGTTTTGGGACATAATTTCCCAATATGAAATGGTTTTTGTTTCTGTTGATTTTTCTTTCAACCAATTTAAAAATATTTGCTCAAAACGACCCGCTGAAAGACAGCCTTGAATTATATGAAAAGGCCGGCAACCTGAAAAAGGCCATGGAATTTGCGCTTCAGTTGGAGATCAAAATCAGGAAAAGAAAGGGAGAAAAGTCAGCCGAATACGGAAGTGCAGCCTTTGTTGTTGGGAATCTTGCATTTAAAACCGACGACTATCCCAAAGCTGAAGTTTTCCTAAACAAATCGCTGGAAGCCCGTAAAAAGGTGCTGGGCGAAGAGCATCCGGATGTGGCCAATTCCTATACCCGACTGGGATCGCTCCGCATGTATCAGGGCCAGTTTAAACGGTCAGATTCCCTGCACCAGAAAGCCCTGGCGATTCGTCTAAAACTTTCAGGGCCGGATGATAAGGATGTCGCCAAAACTTATTCTTCACTGTGTCAGGTAAACGGTCGTGGTGGAAATCCGCAAAAAGCGCTTCAATATGGATTGGAGAGTTGCCGGATTTACAAAAAACTGGGAGGCGAAGAAAGCCCTGAATACCTCACCAATCTGAAACAAGTGTCTAACGTGCAGGCCTCATTAGGACTCAACGCAGAAGCGGAGGCAATTAACAGGAGCCTAATTGAAGTATTAAGCAGGATACGGGGAGAAAAAGATAAGGAGGTAACAGTGGTGAAGATAAATCTGGGTACCGTCCTCTACAATCAGGGTAGATATCGGGAGGCACTCAACCTTTTTCTGGAAGCTCTGCCGCAGGTCGGGCCTGGACATCCCATGTATATTAGTTTGTGCAACAATATCGGAACGCTGTATGTGGACCTGAACGACTTTGTTCTGGCAGAGCATTATCTCAGTAAGGTGGTATCGCAATCAAAAACAGCAGATGG
>JBIPNA010000306.1:0-4569 GCA_044375665.1 Catalimonadaceae bacterium | reverse complement strand
AGAGTTGGTACATCCCGCAGAATCTACATTCAGGTTGATGGTTTGCAATCCCGGAGCTGAAATAACCAGGGTAGAAACCTGGATGTTGGATGGAAGCCAGGTGTAGTTGGTGGCTGCTGCGAAAGGCTGGCCCTGAAGTCGGATGGTATCACCTTCGCATACAGAAACATCTCCCTGAAGCGGGGTAATTACCGGAGCTATTGGTTGCCGTTTTACCAAACCATTCACCGGGTCCGAAGTATTCCGGCAGCCGTTTCCGTCTGTAATGTTAACTGTAGCGGAATAAGCTCCCGGGGCTGTAACGGCCACGGTTGCAGTTGTTGGATTGGGACTGATACCTGTAATCGACCAATCATAGGTAAAACCAGCAGGAGTTTCAAACTGCAAAGCTGTGGGCTGGCAAACCGTATCGTTCGGAATGGTAATTACAGGCTTGGCTGGCAACGCATTAAATGTTGTGACAACCGCAGCCGAAGTATCTGAACATCCGTTGGCATTTGAAACAATTACCTGGAATGAGCCAGAAGCTTTAACAGTTAAATTTCTGGTGGTCACTAAAGGAGTGGTGTTGAGCCAGGTATATGATAAGCCATCAGGATTTGCTGTCAGCACAACTGAATCCCCGGCACATCTGATCAGGGATCCGTTGGAAGTAATGGCTTCTGCAACCGGATTTGGCAGCAATGAAACATTTCGGATGGCCGAGCGATTAACACAACCATTCAAATCGGTAATCTGAACCTGATAGGCCCCGGCGGCATTTACAGAAAGTGTCTGACCGGTGGAGTTGCCAGGAGTCCAAAGATAGTTGTCTGAAATTGTTGATGTTAAAGTGGTTGTCTCCCCGGTGCAAAGTGCTGAATCGCCCGTTATTACAGGACGTGCAGGAAGCGAAAACACTTTTATGCTGTCTACAGTGGCAATGCCGGTGATAACCGGGTTTGTAGACACAACCCGAATCCGATAATTCAATCCAGGAATCAACGTGGCAGGAATTCTGGTTCTTATTGTATCAGATCCATTTCCCAAAACAGATCCAATCTGGGTCCCACCAGTTCCAGGGAAAGTACCATCAGGATTAGAAAGGAAGGCATTGAATTGATTTCCCGGAAGAATTCCGGTTCCATTTACTGTAAATGGAATTTTTATGGAATCACCGAGGCAATACCTACCCAAAACCCCACTGAAAACCTTTATGACTGGCTGAGTGGTGATATTTGTGAGTGTCGGGTCGCCAACAAGGGCAAATGGGGCACAAAAACTGGTAAATTCAGATGCACTCGCGACAAGCCCTGGTCCGATATTGGCCAGTTTGGTGTTCCAGGCAAGTCCGTCAAATTGACCAATTCCGTTGATGGTTCCTCCACCGCTAATGTTGAGCGGATCCACCCAGTCAAAACGCAAAACGGCATTCGAACCACCGGTCACGTCTTCACAGATTTCCCACTGAAATTTAGCAAATGTGGAAATGGTTCCCGGAAGGGGTGGTGTAAAGTCGCCTGAAGTAGGTGCAGGATTAACTTTAACCTTGATGTTGTCTCCAGAGTTGTTGGCATCATCAAACTCAACCGGGGCATAAGAGTCAGGCGTACCAACCGGAAAGAATTTTGCCTGGTCATTCACATTCCGATGTACGAAATCACCAGTACCACTGGTTGATACATAAGACCCGGAAGTTCCCTGACTTACAATGGTTGCAGGCAAAACCACAAGATCATTGTCACCAATATCAATTTTCCCACCTGTAGGACTGGAAACATCCAGAGAAGTAGTGAGCACAAAGCGATCAGCCAGCGTCAGAACTTTATCTGGTGCGTTCATAGCAATGCCCCCGAGACGCATTGAGTCTGCCGGGAAAGTATTCCAGGTCATAGCTTTTGTGACTGAAACCACTTCAGACAGCTGAGAAGGCTGGATATTGATTGTCCAGCCGTCTGTAGTGCCGGTTACCTTGGCAGCCCGCTGGATGCTTGGAACTGAAGTAAAAGGCTCCACAAAACTCGAATTGGAAACAAATGCATGGTTGTTTTTCCAAACCAGGAACCCGAGGGAATCGTAGTCTATTCCGTGCAAAACTTTGTCTTCCAGCTCAAAAAACTCTGTATCGGTCATGGAGGCAGGTCGTTTAACACCCCCTGAAACCGTATACAGGTTTTCATTCAGATCAAAAACATCTGCCACCGGTTTCATGGTAGTTACCGGATAAGTAGTCCAGGGTGGAATGGTTCCAGACGAACCAGAACTTGGGTCAAGGCGAACAAAAAGTTGCAGGTTAGGTCCGAAGGTGTTTGCGTCTGCACCAGTTCCTCCCAACACAATGCTTTGGAAAGCAACTGAACTGTTGGGGTCATCGTTGTGATTGGCAAGTTCAAATCCTACCCCGCCAGAAGCAGAACCTGAGCGAAATTCGTTCCCCTGAACAGTAATACTATTGATTCCCGGAGGCTGATTTGAAGCTGTGGTTTGTTGCTTGGTGTTTACAGAAACGTGGCGGTAATTTTTGGCTGTATCTGATGGAATAAAGATATTATTCCGAACAAGGATGTTCCGGCTGCGCTCGGAGAAAACTCCGATGTTGCTATGTCCATTTAAAACATTTCCTTCAACGCGAACTCCTGTGCCTGCTTTTTGAACATCTTTTAATTCGATCAGGGACAAAAAGATCTGAGGTATGACCGGGAAAATCCGGTTCCCTAAAACTTCATGTGTTCCGGAGTTGGCTTCAGGAGCAGTAATTTCGACACCCTGCCCTGCCATCGCATTGTTTTCGATACGGCTCTGACCACCCAGATCACCCATTTGAACACAATAAAGACCAATAATCCGGTTGGAATCTAAAGCAGCCGGTCCTCCAATAATGAAACGCCCGCCGGAAAAAGTGCGGATACCTCTGCCGAATGCACAATTGTTGTTCAGGCTTTTGGGCTGAATAAAACAACCTTTGATGATGACAGAATCGGTTCCTCCATTCAGGAAGCGCATTCCAAAAGTCTGGAATTGAACACAAGGTAAACCAGGGATTGCGCTGACACCCGTTGAATAGACATGGCAGTTTAAAATCCGGAGGTTGTTGAAGTTTCCGTTCCTTCCATAAATTCCATGGGCAATTGTGCCCTGGTTGGCTTCAATCTGGAAATTATTGATTTGGACACCTGGGGACCTGACAGAGAAAATGGCAGAATCGGATCCTCCGACGGAACCGTTCACAATAGGACGGATGCCGGTTCCTGCTCCGGGACCTGTTCCGATACCTGCAACAGACCCGAAAAGCTGAACAGATTTTGTAACCTGAAGTCCGGCTTCATTGTACGTGCCCTCAAAAACCTGAACCGAATCTCCATCTGAAATGCTGGCAAGAGCTTTTCCTATGGTTTTCCATGGAGTAATCGGATTGGTTGCAGCAAGATTGCTCCTGCCGTCGTCACCTGTATTATCATCTACATAATACAAAGTTCCTCCAACAACCGGAGCTTTGAACAAACTGGAAACGCGAAGCGGAGCAAAAGAGAAGCTGGATTGTAAATTGGCCCCAACTTCAAAAGGGTCGGAACCTGTAGAAACCAATGGAGTCACGCCACTGATGGTTTCCCAGTTAAGAATAAGCTGATCTACAAAGGCATTATTCCGATCAAAACCAGGACGCTCTTTTGAGCCTGGCCACCCAAAGCGGGCCTGAAGGTTGGAGCCTCCGATAGTGCCCTCATTCAATATCCAGGTTACACCCACAACAGTATCGAGGGGAGTACCCGAATCAAATACTCCATCCTGAAGGCGGACTCCATACACATCTGAAGTGCCTGAATTGCTGAAAGCCAAAGGCGTGTATGTGGTACCAGTTCCAACCGGGAAAATTTTCTCGGCAGAGCCAATATTGAGGTGGACCACCTGACCTGTTGCCAATGTGCGCACAAATGAAGAGCTGCTTCCACCCGATACCACAATGTCTTCCGAAAGAACAAGACTTCCAGCTCCCAGGTCCAGATTTCCAGCTACCAAATCGAGGGTATCCGTTAAACGAATGGAATCGGCTGTAGAAACAACTTTTCCCGATCCGTTCAAACGCAAACCTGTCAGGGTAAATCCGGTAGAGGGCTGGGCATCAAGAATAAGGTTATGGCGGAGTGTGGCAGTTTCTGCAATCTGATCGGGCTGAACAAAAATGGTAAAGCCATCAGATGCCACATCGTTGGCACGCTGAAGTGAAGGGGCTGTGGAAAAAGGCGTTTGGAATGACTGATTGGTCACGAAAGCCTGATTATCGCGAACTGTGGCAAAACCAAGACCGGAAATATCCAGACCATGTTGAATCTTGTTCTCAATTTGATAGAGTTCTGCAACAGTCATGTCCACTGGCCGTTTCGTACCGCTGGCCACTTCCATCAAATTTTCTTTGAGATCGAAATTGTCCTGAACCGGTGCCATGGTAGTGACCGGATAAATACCCCAGAAAAAGACCTGGTTAGATGGTCCGGACAAGGGGTCCAGAACAAGAACATTTTTCAGACGACCTTCAAAGGTGTTGGCTTCAGCACCGGGGCCACCAATCTCTACGCCACTGAACGCTGTGGT
>JBIPNA010000305.1:0-4604 GCA_044375665.1 Catalimonadaceae bacterium | reverse complement strand
AACCTGGTTGTCCTGAATCTCTGGTTCGGATGGGCGGATTTCCTTCCATTTTTCACCGCACTGAATATATGGAGTCTTATGCCATTGAGCCGATGGCGAAATTATGGCTAGAACAAAACCCGGAAATCAAAAGTGAACTTGAAAGAAAAAAGGCATCTGAACCCGAGTTTCGGTCGAATCCCGGAAAAATTCTGGAGTGGCTTTATCGAAAGAGTCCTTATGCGGACAAGGCTTTTCAGCGCTACCCGGTTCTCAGACAGCCCTGAAGAATAATCTGGAAGTCGTAGAAGGATGGGTTCAGACTACACGGCCATCTTTCAGGGTAATACAACGGTCGGATTTGGCGGCGATTCCGGGATCATGGGTGACGATGACAATGGTTTGCTCGTGGTGCTCGCTCAATTCTTTGAAAATGTCAAAAACCATTTTGGCATTGTTGGAATCCAGGTTTCCGGTGGGCTCATCTCCGAAAATAATGACGGGGTCATTGATCAGGGCCCTGGCAATGGCAACCCTTTGTTGTTGACCACCAGACAATTGTCCGCCTTTTTTATTGACCTGATCTTTCAGGCCAAGCATATCAAGCTTTTGAATGGCCCTTTCCTTGATTTGTTGTGGGGTGTATTTTTTCAGCCTCATGGCTGGCAGACATACATTTTCAAGAACTGAAAATTCGGGCAATAAATAGTGAAACTGAAAGACAAAACCGATGTCTTTGTTTCGTAGTGAGGCCAGTTGGTTGTTGTTAAGTGATTTTAATCTGTTGCCATGGATACTGATCATCCCATCATAGTCTGTATCTAAAGTTGACAAAACATAGAGCAAAGTAGACTTGCCGCTACCGGATTGTCCGGTAATGGCAACAAATTCGCCTTTGCCAATTTCAAGGGAAACATCTTTCAATGCCTGAAATTTTTCAGCCCCTTTGTAAAATTTGTTTAATCCTTCTGTAATAATCATACGGCCTGCGCAAAGGTAGAGTCCATAATTCCATTCTTGCAAGGTAGGAGGGAAGCCCAGGTTAAGAATTAGAGAATCCATAGCCAGGTTTTCGGGAAAGCACGAAGTTTGTGCATATTTGGCCGCCCGATTGAATTTACTTTTTCTGCACTAATTAACCTTAATGGATCAGTATTTAGGCATTGACATAGGCGGTAACCATGTCAAAACCGGCCTTGTGGACCGGGACGGAACCATACATAATTTCCAAAGCTACCATACCGCAGAGCTGCGTGAGGATGGAGATTTTATTGGAAAATTAATGGATGTGATTGCATTCAAATTGTTGAATCACAAGGAAATAACGAAGGTTGGAATTGGTCTTCCTGGGATGATTACCAAAGACAGGACCACCCCCATTGAAATTCCGGCTATTCCCGAATTGAATGGTCAGCCCTTTTATAAAAGGCTTAAGGAAAAGTTCCCCGACAAGGCTTTTTTCCTTGAAAACGATGCCAATGCTGCTGCTTTGGGCGAGTATTTGTTTGGATCCCTCAAGCTGCCTTCCACTTTTGCCTTCATTACTTTGGGAACGGGCATTGGCAGTGCAGTGATTTTGGATGGAAAAATTTTTACCGGGGGAGATGGCAATGGTCTTGAGCTTGGCCACATCCGCAGTCGGAATGACCGCCACCTGGAAGCCAATATCGGGAAACAAGGCATTATTAATCTGGCTTCACTTCGTTTGTCTGAATATAAAGGTCAAACTGTTATGCCCAGAGATACGCCTGTTTCTGCCACGAAACTGGTTGTTTCTGCTTCCGAGGGCGACACTTTTGCGCAGGCTGTTCTGTACGAAGTAGGTGAAATTCTGGGCGAGGGACTTATTGCCCTAATTCGCATTATGGACATTAAAACCATTGTGGTGGGAGGGGGATTGTCTGCTGGCTTTGAGTTCATTCAACCGGGCGTCTGGAAAATGTTGAATCAGTATCTTCCATCCTATTACAATCAATCGCTTGATTTTCGCCTTGCCTCTCTGGGAAACGATGCCGGTGTTCAGGGCGCAGCTGCATTGTGTTTTCAGACTTAGGACCACCTGATCTCGTTTTTTTCCTCAGGTGGAAAGGTTTTCATAAAGATCCGGAAAAGGTCATTTCCTGAGTTTCATTGACCCTTACCATGGTTTTCCCATGTGGTTTCCCCATTGCAATGCCATTTTCTTTTAATTGCGCCCCGAAACGAATATTCATGTCATTAAATCGCCACGACTGGACCCTGGAGCAAGCCAGGGAATTGTATCAGACCCCCTTTCTCGAACTGGTTTATCAGGCAGCTACGGTTCATCGCCAACACCATGATCCACAAGAAGTTCAGGTTTGTACACTCCTCTCTGTAAAAACCGGTGGTTGTCCGGAAGACTGTGCCTATTGTCCGCAGGCGGCCCGTTATCATACCGATGTGAAGGTTCAGAAACTGATGGAGGTGGATGAAGTTTTACAAGCTGCTGCTGATGCCAAAGCCAAGGGTTCCACCCGGTTTTGCATGGGTGCTGCATGGCGGGAGGTCCGGGATAACCGCGATTTTGACAAAGTCATTGATATGGTAAAAGGCGTTAATGCCATGGAGATGGAAGTTTGTTGCACCCTGGGCATGATTTCAGAAGAGCAGGCAAAGCGACTTCACGAAGCGGGATTGTATGCATATAACCACAATCTGGACACCAGCGCTGAATTTTATAATGAAATTATTTCAACGCGTCAGTTTGATGACCGGATTCATACCCTGGAAAATGTTCGTAAGTCAGGGATATCGGTTTGTTCTGGAGGAATAATTGGAATGGGTGAAACCAACGACGACCGGGTAGCCATGCTGGTAACTTTGGCCAACATGCCTGTTCATCCTGAATCGGTGCCTGTAAATGCCCTGGTGCCTGTGGAGGGGACACCCTTGGAAGACCAGCCCAAAGTTCCGGTTTGGGACATGGTGCGGATGATTGCCACTACCCGGATTATGATGCCCGGGGCCATGGTCCGGCTATCGGCAGGGAGAGTAAGGATGACCGACGAAGAGCAGGCCCTATGTTTTCTTGCTGGTGCCAATTCAATATTCAGCGGAGAAAAATTACTGACTACGCCCAATCCTGAGGTAGACCGGGATAAGGAGTTGTTTCAAACCTTGAATCTACGTCCCAGGAAGTCATTCAAAGAAGCTGCTGTTTCCGCAGAGGTCTGATCCTGATTGATTTTTCTATTTGGGCTGGTTCCCGAATCAGTTCGAAATAATTCAAAACAATTTATGGAGAACCGGCTTGTAAGGATGTGGAAGGAAAGACGACAGAGTCAGAATTAAACAGAATTATGAAAGCCAACTCAATCCTCTTTGGCCTTTGGGCCACCCTGATATTTAGTTTCTCCTGTACCGGATCTGATTCTCATTCCAAACATCCAACTTCCGACAAAACACCTTTTAATTCTTCAAAAATGGAAATGATTACATTGGGCGCCGGCTGTTTCTGGTGCGTGGAAACCATCTTTCAAAACCTTAAGGGCGTGGAAAAAGTAGTTTCCGGTTACAGCGGGGGAAGTGTAAAAAACCCATCTTACAAAGAAGTGTGTATGGGTACAACAGGGCACGCTGAGGTGGTTCAATTAACGTATAATCCAGCGGTTGTTTCCCTTGAAGAAATTCTGGAGGCATTTTTCCTTACGCACGACCCGACTACCTTAAACCGACAGGGAAATGATGTTGGAACACAGTACCGTTCTGCTATTTTCTTCCATAATCCCGCTCAAAAAGTGATCGCCGACTCGGTTATTGCCCGATTGAATGCTTCTGGTGCCTGGGATAAACCCATTGTAACGCAGGTACAGGCTTTTGATACCTTTTATCCTGCAGAAGACTATCACCAGAATTACTACAATCAAAATAGCGGCCAGCCATACTGTCAGTATGTAATCCGGCCGAAGCTGGATAAATTCAGAAAGGTCTTTAAGGAAAAATTGAAGTAGATTTCTACGGGTCTTGTTCCCTAAAATGGAACATCGTCGTTTCCAGAAAAAGGAGGTGGTGGAGGTATATCCATAAATCCATCTCCAGGCAAGGTGGAGTTCAGCTTTGAACCAAAAAACACCCTTTCAGAGTTAACCTGATCTGGCAAAGAAGCAGGGATGTATCCTGAAGGTGTGGAAATGAAGTTTTGTTCCCAATCCACAAATTTGGTGTTCTTGTTTAAGAAACGCAGCAGGATGGTACCAACTTCCCCGTTGCGGTGTTTGGCCAGGATGTATTCCACAAGACCTTCGGTATTTCGGCCTTCTTCGTCCTCTTTAATACCGTAGTATTCGGGCCGGTAGAGAAAAGATACAATGTCAGCGTCTTGTTCAATGGCTCCTGATTCCCTCAGATCTGACAGCATCGGTCTTTTGATTCCGCCCCGTGTTTCGACAGAACGACTCAACTGACTAAGCGCAATGACCGGGACATTTAATTCTTTGGCCAGAGCCTTCAGGGAGCGGGAAATTAAGCTGACTTCTTCAGTACGGGTACCGCCTTTCATGCCTTCCACGCTCATCAATTGGAGGTAATCGATGATAATCAATCCAATATCATGCTGTTGTTTCAGTCTCCTGCATTTGGCCCTTAACTGAACCGGTGTAATCGCA
>JBIPNA010000304.1:0-4620 GCA_044375665.1 Catalimonadaceae bacterium | reverse complement strand
TCTACTGAATGAACATGCACATTGATTTGAAGTAGTTTGGGGCCGGAACAGGTTTCCTGATGCATTTTAGGTTTTCAATTGCCTTTTTGAAAAATGATCAGTCTGTTGGGAATTTTTGCTGGAGATATTCTGCAATCTGGACTGCATTTGTAGCAGCACCTTTTCTCAGGTTGTCGGCTACAATCCAAAGGTTCAACCCATGCTCAATGCTTTCGTCCCGACGAATTCTGCCCACAAAAACTTCGTTTCGGCCATGACTGAGCAAGGGCATCGGGTATAGGTTGGTCTGAGGATTGTCCTGAACAACAATTCCCGGACTGTTTCCCAGCAATTCCTGCACTTCTGAAACCGTAAAAGGCTTTTCCATTTCAATGTTTACCGATTCTGAATGTCCCCCGATAACCGGAATCCGAACGGCGGTGGCAGTAACTTTTATGGTTTGGTCACCCATGATTTTTGTGGTTTCCTTCACCATTTTCATTTCTTCCTTGGTGTATCCGTTTTCCTGAAAAACATCGATATGGGGCAAAACATTCAAATCTATCTGATAGGGATAGGCCGGTTGATCCGGCAATTCGCCCCGACGCTCCTGCATCAGTTGTTCTACTGCTTTTACGCCTGTCCCGGTAACGGATTGGTAAGTGCTGACAACAACCCGTTTGACCGTATATTTTTTATGCAGGGGGTTCAAAACCATGACCATCTGAATTGTACTGCAATTGGGATTGGCAATAATCCGGTCTTCCGGACCCAGCAAGTGACCATTGATTTCAGGGACGACCAGTTTCTTGTCCGGGTCCATCCTCCAGGCAGAAGAATTGTCAATGACTGTAATTCCGGCCTCCGCAAACCTGGGAGCCCAAACCTGGGAAGTGGTTCCACCCGCCGAGAACAATGCAAATCTTGGTTTCAGGGCTATTGCGGCTTCCATGCCCATCACCACCAAAGGCGCTCCTTGATACTCAACCGTTTTTCCAATAGACTTTTCAGAGGCAACAGCCAAAATTTCGGCTTTGTTCAAGGTAGATTCCTCAAGAACTTTCAGCATTTCTGTGCCCACCAAACCAGTGGCACCCACAACGGCAATTTTCATTCAGGAAAGATTTTGGGCAAAGATTCGAAAAATTATTCCCGGCAACAGCATTTCAGTTTTTCTATCCGTGTTTTTTTGACAATTAGCGGCCGCATTTTATGGAGCACCATCCCATCCTTGTCCTTGGCGCAGGAAGAAGTTCTGTCAGCCTTTTACATTACCTGAATGGACTCGCCTCTTCCGGAGGTTTCAGGGTGAAAGTTGTTGATCTTGATGCGCATGGCCTGGCACTGAGGACAAGTCAGTTGTCCTGCATAGATCCCATTTGTACTTCCCGGCTCGATCCGGAAACATTGCCAGGGTTGATGGAACCAGGCCAGATTGTGATTTCCCTGCTTCCGCCCCCAATGCATCCGATGGTGGCCAGGGCTTGCCTGAAGGTTGGCGCCAACCTGCTGACAGCCTCCTACGAATCGGAGGAGATGCAACAAATGGCGGAAGAAATTAAAGCGGCTAACCTCATTTTTCTAAACGAATGTGGTCTTGATCCAGGCATCGACCATATGTCGGCCATGGAGTTGATCCATCAGTTAAAAGGGGAGGGGGCAAGTATTTTTAGCTTTAAATCTTATTGTGGTGGATTAACAGCCGACCCCTATGATGAGAATCCCTTCCGGTACAAGATTTCCTGGAATCCCCGAAATGTGGTTTTGGCAGGAAAGGCTGGTGCCAGGTTTTTATCCCATGGACGTCAGGCCGTGCTTCCCTACCAAAGGATGTTTGCAGAAGCAGAAGACGTAATGGTTCCTGGCTGGGGAGCATTTGAGGCATATCCGAACCGGGATTCTGTCCCCTATGCCAGGCTTTATGGTCTGGAGGGCATAAAAGAATTAAAGAGGGGTACCCTCAGGAAAAAAGGCTTTTGCGAAAGGTGGAATCTTTTGGTTCAGTCTGGGTTGACCAACGACGAGTTGCACCTTGATTTTTCCCCTGAATCTACCGTTTTTGATTGGCTAAGCGCCTTTTTCCCTGAACTTACGCAGGAGAAAAAGAATCCTTTTTCATCTTTTTCGAAGCAAACAGAGGTTGCAAAAGATGTTTTCGATATGGGATTTTCCTCGGTTCCGCCGATGGCTTTGGAAAGAACTTCGGGTACATCTGCTGATTTTCTTTTGGATCTGATTGTAAAAAAATGGGCTTTGAAGCCCGGAGACCAGGATTTGGTGGTGATGGTGCATCAGTTTCAATATGAAAAAGAAGGCAGGCAGTACCAGACTACCTCCTCTTTTGGGGTGGTGGGTAAAGATGAAACCCATACCGCGATGGCAAAAACCGTGGGCCTTCCATTAGGAATTTGTGCCCGTTTGATCCTGGAAGGAAATATTAAACAAAAAGGTTTAGTTTTGCCCCTTGAAAAAGGAATCTATCAGCCAGTATTGAGGGAATTATCCCAATTTGGCATCACATTTGAAACTACTACCCACCCACTTTAAAAACGACTTACGAACTAATTTTTAAGGTGAGCATTCTGAACGTTATTTCTCTGCTTCTAAGTCCGGCCCTTGCCATATACATTATGGTGGCATTTCGGTCTAAGTTGAACTCAAGGGATTCTACCATTATGGTAGTTAGTTTCATGATTTCGCTTCTGACGGTCGTACCTGCCCTCGTCATCAAGCATACCGCTGCGGAACTTGGTCTTGATGAGTCCATCAGATCACTTTTTGGGCGCATCGGTTATTCGGCATTTACCTCTTTTATTGATGAACTCAATAAGTACATCGTCATTATTGCCTATGCCTACCGTAGGAGGGAATACGATGAACCTCTGGCCGGAATTTTGATTTCATTGGTGATCGGGCTTGGCTTTGTAACTGTGGACAATGCCTGGCATATTATCGATGGAGATAAATATTCAGACACTTGGCGGGTCATCACTTCCATTCCTTTGTCGATGGCCGTTGGGGTTTTGATGGGATTTTACACCGGTTTAAGCAAGTACGGCCTCGATTCCGACGACTTAAGTTCATTTGGACTTCGGATCCGGGGGTTGATTACCGCCACTTTTTTCCATGGTTTTTACAACTTCTTCCTGTTTATGGAAGAATATAAAACCTTGATGACGCTGATCGTACTGGGCGGATTGATTTTACTGGTACAAATGGGTTTGATTCTTTTCCGGGCCAGAAGGCTCCACCTCCGTTTGATGTACAGCAGGACGCGTAGGGCCAAATCATCCTTTGAAGGGACATTTTAGTTCTGGATTTTCTTTGGGAATAAGTTCCTGACCTGGTCGGGTTTTCCCTTGTTCGCAGAGTTAAGCGCAGCCTCGCTCCGATTCCCAGATGATATGCAGGGTTTCCCTTTAAGGCCAAAACTTCCTGCAAAATGAGCCAGGCCAATAAAGCCGTTTTCGGGTTGGGTTAGGGGTTGAACCCAAAACATGCCTCTCCGGAGCTGTGGTTCCTGTTTTTTTTTATTCTATTGACATTGGGCACCGCTGGTGCCGGGAATAGAAACTCTGCCTGGTTGTATGTCTACTGCTTCAAAACTTCATCAAAGCCTTTTCTCCTTTTTCGGGTTCGAGGAATAGGCCGTACCTGAGGGCAAGGTAGGGGAGGTTGGTTCTTACTTGCGCCACATAGTATGTCCTAAGGGGGACCAGAGGGGTTTTGGTTGATTCTTTCGGGCTTACTTGCTGTGCCAATTTGTAAAGTTTCACCGGCAAATCCCTTTTGATTTGAGGGGTTTCCGGCCCGGATAGTAACGAATACCCCGCAGCGACGACGACAGGAGGAGCGAGGAGTAGCAGTGGATAGCCGGAAATGCCGGCCAGATTGTCCCTCTTTAAATCCGAAACAGGTGTCGATCCTGCCGGGAAACCAAACAGAAGGGTTTGTCCGAGGGGTTAATTCCGAAGGACTTTTCCGCCAGTGAGAAGACTTTGGATTCTTTCCAATGTTTTTCTTTCGCCCGTCAGGGATAAAAAGGCCTCCCTTTCCAGGTCCAGCAGGTATTGCTCGGAAACCATTTGCGGATAGCTTAAGTCGCCGCCATTCAAAACATAACTCAATTTCTCGGCCACTTTCTGGTCGTGTTCTGAAATCCGTTTCCCTGCCCGCATGGCATGGATTCCGGCAAGGAAGGTGGCCATTCCGGCTTTTCCCTGAACCCTGATTTCTTTGGATGGAATTGGCTGAACATATCCTTCGGAAGCGAGGTGCAGTACAAATTCCTTTGCATCGGCCAGTTGAAGGGCTTTGTGCAAACTGAACCGATCGCCCTTGCGCAAAAATCCCAATTCCATGGCCTCATGCCCCGATGTGCTTACTTTGGCCATGGCTATGTTCATAAATGCATTTTGAAGGCTGTTGAGTTCAATATCTCCAGCTTCAATTTTCTGGGAGACGCGGTTGGCCATTTCTTTGGTTCCACCGCCTCCGGGGATCAATCCAACGCCGACTTCCACCAGGCCCATATAGGTTTCGGCCGCTGCCTGAACCCCATCGGCATGCAGGGTAATTTCACATCCTCCGCCAAGACTCAGGCCATGGGGAGCCACCACAACGGGAACCGAAGAATACCGG
>JBIPNA010000026.1:0-17506 GCA_044375665.1 Catalimonadaceae bacterium | reverse complement strand
TTCCATGACCTCAAATAAGGCAGCCTGGGTTTTTGCCGGCGCACGATTGATTTCATCGATCAGGACAATATTGGAGAAGATGGGCCCGGGATGGAAAGTAAATTCGGAAGATTTCAGATTGAAAACCGAAGTGCCGGTGACATCGGTAGGCATCAGATCCGGGGTGAACTGTATTCGGGAGAACTGGAGGTCCAAACATTGGGACAACATTCTTGCGATTAAAGTTTTTGCAATTCCTGGCACGCCTTCGATCAAAACATGACCGCCAACCAGAAGGCTTGCCAGCATTTGCTCAATGGCTTCCTCCTGGCCCACAACAGCCTTGGCCAATTCAGTCCGTATGGATTGCACAAAATCAAAGAGTTTATCAAGCTCCTGTTGATTGTCGGGAGCGCCCAAAACGTGTTCTTCTTCGATCATTTATTTTTTGCTTTGAAAGTAAAATTGTTCGGTAAGGGAGTGAAATTGCTCCAGCTGCCGGGCTGTAGTTTGCTCCATCGAAAAATCCTGAATGTAATTCCATTCCTGAAAAATGGCTTTTACAAGTTCCGGATCGGTGCCCGAACGGCGGGACAGGGTGACGATGAGATCTTCACTTAATCTGGACTGTTGAATGCCAAACCGGTTTTTGATATGGCTCAAAAAGAGCTTCATTTTTTGCTGGCAGAGAAAATAGTGGTTTTTGTTCCTGAAGTACAGGTCGGAAATCGCCCGGATGAAATGCAGACCCGAATTCACCCTTGCAGGTAAGAGAGGAATGGGTCTTTGTCTACGCCGTGCCAACAGGGCAAGGTATGCGAGCACCCCACCCAAAAGTGTAAACCATGCCCAACGGAAACCAGGCTGCGACAAAAGATATTTCAGGGGAGATTTGGTTGCACCAGACGTGTCTTCCGTAAAGGGAATTTTTGCGGCCTCATCTACAAGAATCGTTTTTCCGCTTTGGCCAAGCTTACTGGTTGTCCAATTCCACCAGGAGTCTTTCTGACTGACCTGGGAGGCTGTCTGCTTAAGTTGAAAGGCAGAAGTTATCCTGTCAGCATAATGGAAGAAGGGTTTGTTTTTCAAATACACGTTCCCAAAAACCTCAGGCATGCTGTGCCAGAAAATTTTTCCTTTTCCAACCGGAATTTCTAAATAATTGACCTCATTTCCAATGGTTCCCAGGATTTTACATCCATTTTTCAGGTAGAACCATTCACCGTTCATCTCAAAATAATGGTATCTGATGGGTACATCTCCGGCAGGTCCGGGATTGGTAAACCAAACTTGCTGGGTTGGTTTAGCACCATAAAGACCAAGTGGAGATCTCAGTGCAGGAATTTCTGGTTTTGAAGAAATGGCCGACAAAAGGATAAGTTCACTTGCTTCTTCCCGGAGTAATCGGGCTGACAATTTTTCCCCAAGTGAATGGCATCCAAAAAAGGCCACACCCCCTTCTTCAAGAAAACTGATCAGGGAATCCACATCTGCATCCCGGTAATTCGGTTGCCCGTTTCCTCCCTGTATGAAGATGTAGGCCTGGTGTTTTTTCTTTAATTCCAGATGGTGGAGGCCGCTGCTTTTGTTGGTGGTAATTCCGACCCCGGTTTGATTGGACTTTAATATTTCGTAGAAAATGTCCAGATCAAAAGGTTGTTTCCCGGCAGGGCGAAGGGTAGTGTACCAGGCGTATTTAGGGTAGGCCTTGTAAACAAAGAAATAATAAAGCGCCCCTGAGAAAAGAGCTATAGCCAACAACAAAATCCAGGTAAGGTGATTTTTCATGAGGGCTTACTTTCTTTTTGCTGAAAGGAGAACTTTTCGAATTGTTCCCGGCATTTTTGAAAGGCGTTTTCAGTTACAGGGTAGTGACCATACAAAGCTGCGTCGAAAGCAAAACTGAGATACCTGTAAGGCGGAAGAAGCATTTCGTCCTGGATTTCAAGAAGATAATCCCTGTTTGTTTTGTTCCTTTTCCATTTAATGATGGACCGGGAACTGAGTTCCTTCAGGGTAATGAGAAACAAAATGCGTACGCCCTGGGCATAATCTTTTTTTAGAAGGCTTTGCTGAAGCCAATCATCAAGGAGGGCAAAAGATATTTTTTCAGGATCAGTTTCCCATGAAATGAGGGACTCTTTTGCGGTTTCTGCCTGTTTAAAGGTGTCTTTTAGCAACAAGAAAATAAGGTAGGCCAAAACCAGGGATACAATTCCAAATGAGCCATATTTGAAAAGAACCTCCCAATATTTCCATTGAAATTTACCCCAGTTTAAAGGACCCCCTCTTTTTTTAGTAGACGAAAATTTCTCTTTTGGCGGATGCTCTGTGAAATCATATTCAGAAGAAGCTTTATGCCATTTTTTTTCATCCAACTGGCCGGTTTTATCCAGGTTTCCAATTGGATATGGGGTGTTTGGAGCCGCAGCCAAGAGTGAGTCATATTCCGATCGACCTTGGGCAACCTCCCCGGAACCAATTTCCTCTGTTTGATCGGAGGCATGCTCTTCTTCCTGTTCGGTTCCTTCCTGTTCCTGCGCAGCTTGCTGGCAGGAAAGAAAATCTGGCAAGGCGCCGGCCTGAGTTTCGCGGGAAAGGAAACCCAGATGGAAGCAATAACCCACAAGCAACCAAATCAGGAAGGAGCTCAGTTTCATTTGGGTTCGGCGTATTGTTGTCGAATGCGGTTCAGGAGGTTGCTGGCCTCTCTTATTTCAAGAAGGGTGTGGGCCAGAAAACCTGACAAAGCAGTCAGAAAGATGGAGCCAGTCATCAGGCAGGCGTATCCCAAAAGGGCTGGTGCATAGTTTAAAATCCATTTACTGGTGTTGTCTTCTCCATCCACCATATTCCAGACAATTAATTCGAATACCCGATTCGCTAATGGAGTTTGAAAAAAAGTAACCGAGAGGCCTGCCAGGATCAAAAAAACCAGGAAGCAGAACAAAATGCGACCGAATGCGCTGGTAAACGAATCCCAGGCCATTATAAGTGCTTTCAAAAAGGACACCTTCCGTGCAAGGAACATCCCGGGAAGAAGGAAGAAAAATGGAAGAATCCAGATGGTAATGGGGTAAGACCATTCCTCGCCCAAAAATGCCAGGGCCATGCCCGCATGGGTAAGGAGCAAAATCGGGAGCATACGGCCTGCCCACTTTATGGTGGAATCCGGGGATTGCGGGACCCACTTTTTATAAAGCTTCCATGCGGTGATTAAAGAAAAATAGGTGGAAAGGCCCACGTGGATCAGGTAAACTGGTAGGGATTCTAAAAAGAAAAAGACCTTATTCCAGCTGTTTCGGTTCACATCCAGGTATTGGCCGGAACTGCCTTCCATATGCTCATACACAATGAAAATATACAAAAGGGATCCGGCCAGTATCTGAAACCAGGTTTGTGCAAGCATCGACATAGAAAACCGAAGGGCAAAACCCGTAATTTCTCCCCCATTAAAAACCTTTCCGGTTTCAAACCGGGTTTCCGGAAGGTACGATAATCCATCACTTTGGACTTTCTCTTCAGGTGCTGTCCGGCCCACTTTGGCAGGATAAACTCCAAAGTAAAAGACCATAAAGCCCAGGGTGGCCAGGATTAAAGCCAGTTTGAATATTGCAGGCATGAAATAATACCGGGTCATGTAGGACTCGATAAAAGCAGCCAGAACAATGATGGGGAAAATACCTACCATGATGGTAATGGCACGGCGCCCGGCAAGAACCACTGATTGAAGGCGGGTATAAGTCCCTGGGAACAAAATTCCTTTTCCAATGGTGAAGCCGGCTCCGGCACCTACAACAATGGAACTGATTTCCAGGCCTCCATGAAGCCAGATGGTCAGGAAAGAATCCCATAAAAGGTTGTGCCGGGCAAAAAAGAACTGAAAAGTGCCCACCATAATCCCATTATATAAAAGGACATATAATGTACCCAATCCTCCCACAACCCCTGAGGCAAAACTCAGGAAACAAACGGTGAGATTGTTTTTGGCTATATAAAGGAACATGGAAAAAGGGGATTGCTCGTCGTAAACTGCCATCGGATTGCCCTTTTTGATGTTTTCGAGGGTCATATCCACATAGCCTTTTCCAAGAATATGACTTGCAAAACTCTCATCAGACAGGCAGGAAACCATACCAATTAAGCCAGAAATTAAAAAGACAGCAAGGGCAAGTCCCTGTTCTTTTCTTGTAGCATAAAGGGCTGCGGGAAGGTCTTTTTTCCAAAAGTCAACCAGGCCTTTGAAGCTTATCCTTTTACCGGAGTACACATTCCGAAACAGGCCGCGGGCCAGATTATTCAGGTAAACCCGGACTGATCTGTTGGGATAATGGGCCCTGGCGAATGCCAGATCGTCGCTGATGGAGTAAAATAAGCCAAATACTTTTTCAGGGTCGGGGTTCCTTTGCCCGATCATGGTTTCATATTCTGCCCACTTTTCCTTGTTTTGCTCAATGAATTGGGTTTCTTTCATGCCTAAGGGTGTTGCAAAGAAGCGAAAAAACCGATTTCGGCCGAGTTCATTTTATCCCTGGCAATGAATATTTTCCTTGTTTTGAACCAGATTAATTTCCGGGAAGAGTTTTTTCATTTCCCTGATTACGATAAACCAAACAAAGGTAGGAAACAGAAGCATTGCCAATGGCACACATTGAAATAAAATCAGTTCAGAATGTTCGGATAAGGTATGAGCTGGCCACTTTTTGGGAGCGCTTTCTGGCCACCATTATTGATTGGTTCGTTATATTGATACTTTATCTGGTCTATTTTTTTTTTCTCAATTTCTGGAATCTGGATTACAGGGTTGAGCAAAATGCCATAGCCATCGGTGCAGGTTTGCTAATATTTTTTTACAGCCCTGTTTCAGAATATTTTTTTCGGGGGAGCTCGCTTGGTAAGCGGACCCTCGGCTTAAGGATTTTACGTTTGGATGGGCGGCCTTGTGAGATTTCGGATTACATTATCCGGTGGGTATTCCGATCGGTTGATATTTTTGGAAGTATTGGTTCGGTAGTTGCCTTAATGGTGGGATTTTCTTCAACAAGGCAAAGGATAGGGGATTTACTGGCCAATACGGTTGTGGTAAAGTCACACCTTAAAGAAAGTTCCATTCAGAATTTGCTGTCTATCCGTAGCCTGGCTACGTATTCGCCCAGGTTTTTGGCGTCTTCAGTTCTTCTGGAAGCCGATGCGATCCTGATCAAAGAGGTTTTAGACCGGAACAGAACCAGTCCTGGTCCGGGTTCAAAAAAAGCAAAGGACGAAATGACCCGGTTTATTTCAGAGAAAATCGGCGTCCCGAATAGTGTTGCAGAAGGGGATCCGGAATTTCTGATTACTGTTCTTCGGGACTACATTGCGATAACCCGGTAAACCAGGTTGGAATTTCACTGCCCATTATTCGAAGGGAAGTTGTTTTTTGCGGGCTGATTCCAGATTATGAAAAAATACTTGTTGGAAGTCACGGTCTTCCTCAGTGGGGCAGTGGTGATGATGCTCGAGCTGACCGGGTCGCGAATTCTGGCTCCTTTTGTAGGTACATCCACTTTTATCTGGACGAGTCTCATAGGTGTAATACTTGCGAGTCTTAGTTTCGGATATTACCACGGTGGAATTGAGGCTGATAAGGATCCCTCCGTTAAACGTCTTGCCCGGATTTTGTTTTGGGCAGGTATTTCGATAGGCGTTGTCGCCGTGGCACACCAAACTGTTTTGGCAGGAATTACTTCCTGGCTCTACAGCATGCGATGGAGTGCTGTTCTTTCAGCCTGCATTTTATTTGGGATACCAGCCTATCTGCTGGGTATGGTTTCCCCCCAGGCTGTTCGTATCCGAATGAAAGATCTTTCCACCTCTGGTGCCACGATTGGCCGGTTGTATGCGCTTTCTTCCGTGGGAAGCATTGTAGGGACATTTCTGGTGGGGTTTTACCTGATGTCCTGGCTGGGAAGCCGGAATATTATGTTCATATTGAGTGGACTGAGCCTTTTGCTGGCTTTGCTGAACCAAATGAACCGGGATACCGGCATTGCTTTGCTGATTTTCGTGGCAGCTCCTTTTGTGCAAAGCTTTGGTAAAAACAATCTTCTAAACATCATCGATACCGAGTATTGTGCTGTTCAGGTTGTTACAGGACCGTATCCCGATGCACAAAGTCCCGTGTGTAAAATCATGAAAGTAGGAAATGAATATAGTTCAGGTATGTATCTGGATTCCGATTCCCTTGCTTTTGTGTATTCCAGGTTTTACAAGTTAATGTTTCATTTCCACCCCAATCCGCAAAACACATTGTTGATCGGGGGCGGTGCTTATTCTGTCCCAAAATATTTTCACCAGGTCCATCCTGAGATGCACATGGACGTTTTGGAGATCGACCCGGCTCTTACAGAGATTGCCCGAAAGGATTTCCGTTTAAAAACAGATGAGCGCCTTGTCCCTATTCATGAAGACGGCCGGATTTTCCTCAACAAAAACAAAAAGCAGTATGACGTTATCATGGGTGATGCTTACCGTTCTTTGTTCAACATCCCATTCCATCTGGTGACACAGGAGGCAATGGAAAAAATGGCGACATCCCTCAAGCCAGATGGAATTTTGATGGTAAATATTCTTAGTCCGGTTACCGGGCCGAACAGAGACCTGCTTCAATCGATGATCCGAACATGCAAAGCCGTGTTTCCGGAGGTTAAGGCTTTTAAGCCCAGGGTGAAAGAGTCGCCAGACCGCGTTCAAAACATCATGTTGGTATGTGCCAAACAAACCCCAATGTATTCAGGTAGCAAGGTTTCTCCTGAGATACAATCCATGCTTGCTCAGGAGATTGATTTGAAAACAGTGGGTTTTGAAAATGGCCTTGTGCTTCGGGACGATTATGCTCCTGTAGAGCATTATGCGGAGAAAATGCTGCGTTCGTACTTCCATCAATGACCGAGGTAAAGGCGACGTATTTTAAACATTTGGATGGCGTACGGGCTATTGCCGTATTGATGGTGGTTTTCCACCATTGGTACAGGGAGCCTTCCAATCTCCATTTAAGTGGTGCTATGGGTGTGGGGATGTTTTTTGTACTTTCAGGTTTCCTGATCACAAACATTCTGCTTCGCCAGCAAAATGAATTTCAGACCGGGCTTCCAGGGATCCGAAGCCGGATTTTGAAAACCTTTTACATCCGGCGTACCCTTCGTATTTTTCCAATTTACTACCTGTATATTCTGGGTTTGCTGGTTTTTGGCATTGGCCAAAGCCGGGAAATCTGGCCCTGGCTGGTCAGTTACGCATACAATCTTTTGCTGTTTATTTTCAATGAGTGGCATTCCGGGTACATCGAGCATTTGTGGTCCCTGGCCATCGAAGAACAGTATTATCTGATCTGGCCCATTTTGCTGCTGGCATGTCCGCCCAGGTATAACCATTGGCTGGTATTGGGATTTATTTTTGTTGGAATGGCCAGCAAAACCCTTTTGTACATGAACAATCCGGCAAGTCAGTTTTCAAAGTTTCCGTTTTGTCAGTTTGATGGTTTTGGGATAGGAAGTGCCCTGGCTTTGGCCTGGCAACGCAATATTCGGATCAGGTTTGCTGCGCCAATAATGTGGGGGCTATGGATTTTTGGGGTATCGATTTCTCTCAAATACTTTCACTTTAAGGGATTGAGCCTGATCGGCCAGGTAGTTCCTTTTTACTTCATTGGTTGCGCCTTATTTATTTACCAGGCCGCCAGGGGCATTCAGGGTCCTTTGGCCTGGTTTTTCGACAATAAGTTTGTACAGTACCTGGGCAAGATCAGTTATGGCATTTACTTATACCATCTGATGGTTCCCGACCTGATTTATTGGTTTTTTGCTAAAGCCCAGATTGAACCTCCCGGTGTTTGGTTGAATTACCTTTTGTCTTCGGTTGTCACACTGGGCATTTGTTCCCTATCCTGGTATGCCATAGAGCAACCCATAAACAGATTGAAAGACAGGTTTGCCTATAAAGAATCCAACTGAGTTAGCCTGCCATCGTTTATCATTTTGCCAATGCTTCAGATACTTCCTTCCAGTCAGGGGTATCCCGAATGTGCCATTTTCCTTTTACGACCCCATCTTTTAGCAACCAAATGCCGGCATTGGACCGAAGAATGGTTTTAAGGACAGTCCCATCTGCATAATAATAGGGTAAAGCGAGCTGGTTGTCATGTCTCAACTGGTCGATGGCCTGGCTTGTGCTTCCTGTTAGAATTAAGGCCTGAAGGGGTAATTCTTTATGTTGGGAAATCTCTTTTGTAAGCTGCACTGTACGTTCCAGGGAACCTGGTTCTACTTTTTCTGCCTTCCGGATAATCACCATTAATTTGTTTCCGGTAAAGGTTTCCTGTGTGATATCGCCTTCATCGTTCCATACACTGTAGTCTGTGACTTTTGGTTTGGCTTCAGGATTGGCGATGTCCATGGATTTAAATTTCCAGGTGGTGTCGGTCGGATATTCTGTAAAATCCTGTGTCTGACCATTTCTTTCCATGGTGTAGACATAGCGCAATGGCTCGGAGGGTTGCATAGCAGCCCGTATGTCCGCACCAACTTTATAGGGACGGAAATCAAATCTTGGAAGATGGGCAATGGCATCCCAGGCAACCCAGGAACAAAACAAAAGCGAGAACACCATGGCTCCCTGATTAAACCGCTCAGGAAAACCAGACAACAAGGATTTTCTTTTCCAGAAAAGAAACAATGTTGGTACCATCAGGATCAGGTCTTTTAAAAATGATTCCCAGGGACGAAGCTTGATGAAATCGCCGAAGCAGCCACAATCGCTCACAGCATTTATTTCAGCAGGACTTGCCACTCCTGCAAAAGAGGCGAAGCGCATGGCAAAACTGGCATCAGGGTTTTCTTTGGCAAACAGGGCCATGGCGGTATATCCTGTCAGAAAGGTAAAAAAGACCATCAGGAGCAGGAACAGCCACATGTTGATTTTCATTTGATAATACAGCAGTAGCGCCACACCCATCACCACTTCAGCCACGCACATTACCACGGCAATGGGCAGGGCGTACTCCACAAGATGCTCAAAAAAAGGATGAAAAGCCTGGGCGAAAACCTCGAAGTACTCTTCCATTTTAATTTGGGTTCCTACCGGGTCGATCAGTTTGACTGAGCCGGAGAAAATGAAAAGCGCACCGGTAAAGAGCCTGAAAAAGTTGAGCAGAATTTTCATAAGATGGGATTCGCAAAAAACGCCCGCAAAAATGGTTAAATCGCCACAATGCGCCAACATCTTGAATTTCAGGTATTGTTAAAAAGGCTTAAGCCAGGTTTTGTTCTAAAACCGGAAATGTGCCCGGAACCCTGTTTCTTTACGGCTGTTTTCTACCTGTTTTCATGAATAAGATCATTACCAATCTGGATGCCGTAGTGGCCCAGGTGCCCGATGGAGCCACACTGATGCTGGGTGGCTTTGGCCTGTGCGGGATTCCCGAATACAGCATAGATGCCTTGCTGAAGTCGGGTGTCAGCAATCTGACCTGTATTTCCAACAATGCCGGGGTAGATGATTTCGGTATAGGCCTGTTGTTAAAAACCCGGCAGGTTAAGAAAATGATCTCTTCTTATGTGGGAGAAAATGCAGAGTTTGAGCGGCAACTACTTAGCGGGGAACTGGAAGTAGAACTAATACCACAAGGCACATTATCCGAAAGGATCCGGGCAGGTGGGGCTGGTATTCCTGCATTTTTTACTCCGGCAGGTGTTGGTACCGAAGTTGCAGAAGGCAAGGAAACCCGTGAGTTTGATGGGAAAACTTATTTGATGGAACATTGGCTAAGGGCTGATTTTTCCTTTGTTAAAGCCTGGAAAGGCGATGCCATGGGAAATCTGATCTACAAAGGAACAGCAAGAAATTTCAATCCAATGATGGCCACTGCCGGAAAAGTGGTGGTTGCAGAAGTGGAGGAAATTGTGCCCGTTGGCACCCTGGATCCCAATTCAATTCATACACCCGGGATTTATGTACACCATTTATTCCAGGGTTTGGCCTACGAAAAACGGATTGAACAAAAAACCATCTCAGTTTAAGCATTATGGGCAAAGAACCAATTGGCATTCCAAGAGGTACCCGCGATTTTGGTCCCGGACAAATGTTGCTTCGCAACCGGGTATTCTCGGTGGTAAGGGGGACCTTTGAACGGTTTGGATTTGCTCCTTTGGAAACACCAGCCATGGAGAATCTGAGTGTTCTTACCGGAAAATACGGGGATGAAGGCGAGCAGCTGATTTATAAAGTTCTGAACTCAGGAGACTTCCTGAGCCAGGTTAAGCCTGAAGATGTGGCTGGAGGATTCAAAAATCTAACCCGGAAAATTTCTGAAAAAGCCCTGCGGTATGACCTGACCGTACCGCTTGCCAGGTATGTGGTCATGAACAGGAATGTACTTACTTTTCCCTTCCGAAGATACCAGATGCAACCTGTATGGCGGGCTGACAGGCCTTCTTTCGGCAGGTACCGGGAATTTTACCAATGTGATGCCGACATTGTCGGAACCTCTTCCCTGATTTGTGAAGTTGAAATCATGCAGATGATTTGTTCGGTACTCAGGCAACTGGAGGTTTCTGATTTCATCATCAAAATCAACCACAGGAAAATACTTTCCGGCCTGGCCGAGTTTTGCGGTGCCCCTGGAAGAGAAGCAGAAATGAGTGTCAGTCTCGATAAACTTGACAAAGTAGAGTGGACCGTGGTTGCTGAAGAATTGGCCAAAAAGCAGTTTGATGGTGCCTTTATCGAAACGTTGGCAAGTTTAAGATCCGAGCCCCTTTCTGTTGACTCAGATGCATACCAGGCGCTTGTTGACAGATTGTCTTCCAATCCAGCTGCCGCTTCAGGGTTCTCCGACCTGAATCAGATTTTTTCGTTTCTGGCAGGGTTTCCCGAAGTGCTTTCCAGAATTCAGTTTGATCTAAGCCTTGCCCGGGGATTATCTTATTATACAGGACCAATATTTGAAGTAGTACCCCGGGGAGTTCGTGTTGGCAGCATTTCAGGTGGAGGACGCTATGACGAGCTGACTTCGGTATTTGGTGTAGACGGAATACCAGGAGTTGGTTTTTCTTTCGGAATTGACCGGATATGCGACCTGTTACAGGAATTGGGTAAGACAGGAGATGGCGCAGAAACCCCCAGCCAGCTGCTCATGGTTCAGTTTGAGTCAGAATCCATTCCATATTATCTTCAAACCCTCAACCTCCTCAGAGAAGCAGGAATTTGTTGTGAGCTTTATCCGGAAGCGGTTAAAATGAAGAAGCAATTCTCTTATGCCGACGCAAAGAAAATTGCCTATGTCTTGCTGGCAGGTGAGGATGAGATTAAGCAGGAAAAGTATACGCTTAAGCATTTGGGAAGTGGTCAACAGCAGTTGGTTTCTTTTCAGGAACTTCTGGATATCCTTCAGAACAATAGAGGTCTGGCGCTTTAGACTTCCTTTTCATGGGAAATCCCTACCTTTGCGGACCTTTTACCCCCCTTCGCTTTGAATCGAATCATCCTATTCCTGTTCTTTTGTGGGTTTTTTGCTGCGTTTCTGCCTTCATGTATTCCCAATAAGGAACTGGTTTATCTCCAGGAAAAAAAGAAAACCAGCACTGCGGACCTTTCTCCCAAAGAGTATCAGGCCATTCTGCAGACCTATAAAGTGCAGTTTGGAGACGTCCTCAACATCAGGGTAATGGGGCAGGATCCTATTTCGGTCCAGCCTTTTAACATCGATGCACAGACATCTAATGTACAGATGCAGCTGAATATGACCCAATTGTACATCACCGGTTATACGGTCGATGAAAAAGGAAATATCCAGTTCCCTCTTTTGGGTGATGTCTTCGTGAGAAACAAGACCATTCCTGAGATATCTGCCATTCTCTCAGAAAAAATCGAGAAATATGTTAGCAATGCGCTTGTAAAAGTTAAGCTGGTCAGCTTTAAGGTCACTGTTTTGGGGGAAGTGCGCAATCCTGGGGTAGTATATATTTACAACGACAGGGCATCTATTCTGGAAGTTTTAGGATATACCGGAGATCTCACCGATCTGGCCAATCGACATAAAGTCAAACTGATTCGCACTGTGAACGACAAGGTTTTGGTAAGCAACCTGGACCTGACAGACCGTGCTTTGGTTGAAGGCAACAGCTTCTTCCTTTTGCCCAACGACGTACTTTACATCGAGCCAACCAAGGCCAAAAATTTCAGGTTGAATCTGCCAGCCATCTCTTTGTTTATTTCTTCACTCACAACAATCCTGGTCATCATTAACCTGGTTACCAACTAAATCAGCCTATTTCTTTCACACCAAATACTATGCAAAACATAGCCAATAAACTTCAGGAAGTCTTTTCTGATTTGGGCATCAGTTCAGGAATCCAATCGTCCTGGTCGACCGGACTTCAATGGTCAACCGGGATCGGAACTTCTACATTCCGGATACAATCTCCCATCGATGGCACACCTGTAGGCGAAGTTTACGGGGCCTCCCAGGATGATTTCGATTTTGTAATGCAAAAAGCTTCTGTTGCTTTTAGGGAATGGTCTGCCATACCGGCACCCAAAAGAGGTGAAATCATCCGTCAATATGGGGATGTCCTGCGTCAGCACAAACAGGCTTTGGGTGAATTGGTTTCCATTGAAATGGGCAAGATTCTTCAGGAAGGTTTGGGAGAAGTTCAGGAAATGATTGATATCTGTGATTTTGCCGTGGGCCTTTCCCGTCAGCTGTATGGTTTATCCATGCACTCCGAGCGCAAAGAACACCGCATGATGGAACAGTGGCATCCTTTGGGAATTGTCGGCATCATTTCTGCATTCAACTTTCCTGTAGCTGTCTGGGCATGGAATGCTGCCTTGGCTGCTGTCTGTGGAAACGTATGTGTTTGGAAACCCTCCGAAAAAACACCGTTTACAGCCATTGCCTGCCAAAAATTATTGGAAGGTGTTTTGAAAGAAAACGGACTTCCGGAAGGCGTTTTTTCCTTGGTCATCGGAGATGGTTCAATTGGTCAGGCCATGTCTGCCGATTCAAGAACCGCCCTGATTTCAGCCACAGGCTCCACCCGGATGGGTAAAGCTGTGGCAGTCACCGTGGCTCAGAGGTTGGGAAAATCTCTTCTTGAGCTGGGGGGAAACAATGCCATCATTATTTCAGAAGATGTCCATTTAGATATGGCCATCAGGAGTACTGTTTTCGGCGCTGTGGGCACCTGCGGCCAAAGATGTACAAGTACACGCCGGCTTATTGTGCACCCTGCCCGTTATGAGGAGGTTAAAGCCCGCCTGATTGAAGCATATAAAAAGTTGCCTGTAGGAAATCCTTTGGATGAGCATGTGCTGGTTGGACCCCTTGTGGACCAGGCTGCAGAAGATGCCTTTTTCAAAGCTCTGGATGCCGTTCAGAAGGAAGGCGGAAAACTGATTGCCGGAGGCCAGAAAGTTGAAGGAATGAAGGGGGCGTATGTTCGTCCTGCCATTGTAGAGGCGGAGAATCATTTTCACATGGTTCAGGAAGAAACTTTTGCGCCCATTCTTTATCTTTTGAAATATGACGGAAATCTGGACCATGCCATAGCCATCCAGAATGGAGTACGGCAAGGATTGTCATCGGCCATATTCACCAACAGTCTTCAGGAAGCAGAACGTTTCCTCAATTGGAGAGGCTCAGATTGTGGCATTTCCAATGTCAATATCGGCACTTCAGGAGCAGAAATTGGCGGGGCATTTGGTGGGGAAAAGGAGACAGGCGGTGGACGTGAATCTGGTTCTGATGCATGGAGGGCTTACATGCGCCGTCAGACAAATACCATCAATTACAGCAAAGACCTGCCCCTTGCTCAGGGCATAAAATTTGAGATTTAAAGAAGACTTTAAATAAAAAAGACCGCTGAAAAGCGGTCTTTTTTTTGTGCCCAGGACTGGATTCGAACCAGCACACCCTTACGGGCGCTACCACCTCAAAGTAGTGCGTCTACCAGTTTCGCCACCTGGGCTTTGAGGGACCGCAAAAGTAACAGGTGGAAGGCGATCCACAAGATTTTCACACAATTTTTTGTAGTTTTGATTCACTAAACTAAAAACTATGAAAGAGGATTTTCTGCATGTGCTTTGGCACCAGCAATTGTATTTTCGTGACCGCACCTTTCTATCTGATGGAACTCCCTTTACCGTATTAAGGCAAGGAAACCGAAACCGCCGGTCAGGACCTGATTTTGAGCAGGCAAAAATAAGGTGGGATCAGATGGATTGGATTGGTTCGGTTGAAGTTCATGTCCGTTCAAGCGAGTGGAATGACCATGGACACCAACCTGATCCTGCTTATGTTCCTGTTATTCTTCATGTGGTCTGGGAGAAAGACATCGAGGTTTTTCGGGCAGACGGTACCAAAGTCCCCACTTTTGAATTGCGTGATAAGGTCCCACTTGAAGTGCTGCTCAGGTATCGCGAGTTGATGGATCCCAGAAAGCAGAATGGGATTCCCTGTACACCCTTTTTGCCGGAAATGGAACCCATAAGATTGGCCCATATGCAAGAGCGGGTCCTGGTAGAAAGGCTTGAGCGAAAAGCCCATAAAGTATTGGCTGGTTTGGAAGCTGAAGGAAAAGACAGGCTTTCAGTACTTTTCCGGAGCCTGGCCTATGGACTGGGTTTGAAGGCTAATGCCGAAGCACTCGAAACACTGGCTTCAACGGTATCAGTCAAGTCACTCCTTCAACTGGGAAGACAAGAATTGATTCAAACCATTCTTGAAGGCCAGGCAGGCTTGATCGGAGAGGGTGAACAGCTTAAATGGAAAACGTATTGTCACTACAGGGACCTTTGGGAATTGCCCCAACCCCATATCCACTGGGAGAAATGTAAAGTCAGGCCTGGAGCATTTCCGCAAAAAAAAGTAAGACAACTAGCAGATCTGGTTCTTCATCTCCCTTTTTGGCTTGCTTACCTCGAGGATCAGGCCAGCCATTACCTTCCGTTTCCCTGGACACCGGTTATTCCAGGAATCAAAGAGGCCCCTAACTTAAGTCGGTTTTTAAAAGACCATCTGATGATAAATGTATTGGTCCCTTTTGGTATAGCTATAGGTCTTCAGAATGAAAACCATTCTTTTATTGAAACGGCCCTTCGCTGGGTTCATGATACCCATGCAGAAGAAAACCATATTACCCGATTATGGGCTGATCTGGGAATCATTTGCACGACCGGAGGACAGACACAGGCCATGTTAGAATTGTTTCAGAACTACTGCCTGCAAAAAAAATGTCTGGATTGTCATCTTGGGACCCATTTTCTTCAAACATGAGAAAATAAAAAAGGGCGGTTTTTCAACCGCCCTTTTTGTTATGGCTTGACCTGATGATTATTTCAGGACTACCTTCTTGTCGATGGAGTTTCCTGAAGCATCAATGATGCGGATCCAGTAAACACCTGGCTTTTGCCCTTGTAAAGAGAATGCAGCTCCAAAAGAGCTTCCTTCAGTTTGCATGCGCTTGATTTCCTGACCCAATACGTTCAGAACTACAATCTCCACATCCTCCTGCATAGAGCCGAAGTCAATGAAAACAGGACCTTCCGTTGGGTTTGGATTCAAAGTAGCAGTCATTGGAATGCCAATCATTGGGCGAATCTCAGGTGTTTCAGGAGATTGATTTCCTGCCAATACTTTTTCAGTATAGTAATTCTGAACCTGATTTCCATCTACCGCCTGACGAACGACCCCGATGGTGTAAATCCCCACAGTGCGGTTGGCCTCAAGGAATCCATCGCGGAAAGCCTGTGCCTTTAAAGTAGATGAAGTATTGATGGCCACAGGTCCACTATAAGGTTTTGCCAATGGGAAGTAGCGATAAGGTTCTGTTCCATCCAAAGTGTAGAATATCAAAGCAGATGGATCTGCATTTGAAATGGTTACAGATTGAGAACTTCCATAAACACCTGGTAATGGATTGAAGGTACAAGGACTAAGCTGTGAACCTCCGGAAATGGTGATTTCTGAGGTAGCAACTCCACTGTTTGCCCAACCTTCGCGAACACCAATGGCCTTAATGGTAACTGCAGGATCAATAATGGAAATTGGTCCGAGATACAAAATAGGGGTGTTGACGTTTGGAAGAGGAACCTGCCCGTTCAGAGTGAAGTAAATTGAACTGGAAGGTGTAGCACATGTGATGCTTAATATTTGCCCTCCAGTGTAAGCACCAGAAGCAGGACTGATTACAGGTGTCTGTACAATAGTCGGTGTTGAGATGGTGTAGTTTGCCACCGATACACCTGAAGTAACCCAACCATTCTTAAACCCAATTGCTTTCAGGGTCAGGCTGGATCCGATGAATACCGGAGTTCCTGTGTACAATTTGGTAATGTTATTTCCCGGGGCTGGTGTAGTACCATCCAGGGTGTAATAAATGTCAGCACCAGGAGTTGCACAGGAAATTGTGGTGGTGGTACTGGTTGGATATGTTCCCTCTGCCAGCCCAAAGGTAGGATCGGCAATGGTTGGTACAATTGGAGTAAAGTTGGAAGCTGTACTGGCATTGCCGCAATCGGCATAAACCGTTATTGGACCGGTTGTGGCGCCAATCGGAACCCGAACCGTAATATTAGTAGGATTGGCCGTTAACACAGTTCCTTTCACATTTCCAGAGAAAACTACTGAATCTAAACCACCAAAGCCGGTACCTGTAAGGGTTACAATGGCATCATTTACATTTCCGGACTCAGGATTGAAGTTGGTTACTGACAACGCAGGATTGATTTGCGCCAATACCCTTGTTCTAAGGCTTTGGCATCCCTGGCCATCGATACATGCTACATAGTAACTTGTATTTGTGCTGATTACCGGAGTATTGAAAGTAGCACCGGTTCCAAGAGAAGTTCCCTGGGTAGAAGTGGTAAACCACTCGAAACTACTGCATCCGGAAGCGGTTAATGTAACGGAACCTGTACCACAACGGCTAACTGTTGGAGCTGTTGGGGAAGCTGGTTTGGTCAAAACAGAGAATGTTGCAGAATTGGTTCCAAAAACGGCTGGAAGAGGTGTAGAAGATACAACACGCAGACGATACGTTCCTGCCACAGCGCCCAAACCAATATTGCAATTGATTGGAGAACTCGCTCCTGAACCAACCACAGAGGTTCCGGCACCGAAAACGCCACCCACACCTGAGATTTGTACCTGGAATGTATTGCCAGGGAGGAAAGTACCTGTGGTTGTAAATGCAACACTGATGTTGGAACCTGCGCAAACATCTGCCAACGGCGAGGTAATCACAATGGTTGGCTGGGTGATAGTCACTGTGTAATCCTCAATTTCTCCTCCGGTATTGTAGAAAGTACAGGCATCTCCGGCACCCAAAAGTGAGCCCCGAACTGTACGTACCCGAAGTCTCCTTGTTCCGGTGGCTGTATTCTGAGGGATGGTAATGTTTCCGGAAAACGAGGTTCCAAAAGAAGGACTTCCATACAGGAATTCACCGGCATCATCAAAATCAAGATCGTTGTTGAAATCGCACCAGAT
>JBIPNA010000025.1:0-17581 GCA_044375665.1 Catalimonadaceae bacterium | reverse complement strand
GTTCTGAATGCTGTATCAGAACAACTTCCATTGCTGGCCACATACCTGAGATTATAAACTCCTGGCGGGACAGCATTGGGCGAAATTAATCCTGAACAGTTAATAAGTCCGGGCGCCGTGGTGATGGCCTCCCAACATTGAGAAGTGGTATTTCCAATGACAGTAGGCGGGAAGAAAACAAATGGGTTACCTTGACAAATCACGGTGTCTGCGCCAATATTGGCAATTATTGGGGCTGGTGTAGTATTGAGCAACAATACACCTGAGAGATCTGACCGGCAACCATTGTTGTTCAATTGTAAACGATAAACTCCTGGCAATGAGGCAGACAAAGTTGGACCAAATCCTACTGCAGGCGGATTGGATTGATTTCCAAGGAACCATGTATAGTTTGGAGCTGTATTCTGAGAGCTCAGGGTAACTGTTGTCCCCTCGCAAACCGTAAGAGATGGGCCAGCCGGCTGAATCACAGCGACAGGCGTTCGGTAAACCCGGAATTGAATGGTCTTGGACTCCGAACAACCATTTGGATCTGCAAATTTTGACGTGTACCTCAGAGTAAATACTGCATCATTGGGTACAACGGATGCGTTTATTACGCCACTACGGGAAATAAATCCCGGAGGAGCTGCCCCGACTACTGTCCATCCATTTTCAGGAACTGACGGATCATAATCAGGGAAGAATCCTGATAACTGAACACTGGTTTGGTTGGTACAGGCAAAAACGGGCCCGGTTCCGGCCACATTGACGGATGGTACAGGTTTGATTTCCACTGATTTTTGCTCTACTCCGGTACAACCATTGGTGTCCGTGAAAGTGAGTAAAACAGCGATATTGTCTGGAATAAAAGTGGCAGGATTCAGAATCTCAGTAGGTACACCTCCAATAAATACCACTGCATTCGGCTTACACTTACCTATGGTTACAGGAGGATCGTTCTGACAAAGTGCAACCGGTACATTTTGGAGACAAACAAAGGGATCAATGTTGGTAGGTCCGGAAATTCCAAAAGACTCTTCTTTTTTACAACCAGTCGTAATCTGAATTACTTCACATGAGTACACCCCAACACAACGATTAGAAATAGAATTCCCTGTACCAATTACTGATCCATTGGTCAGGTTCCTCCAAATGGTTTGGTATTGGGCTGAGTTTACAATTTCTCTTACTGCACTCCCGTCACAGGAACCACAATTAGAAACATTGGTTGGCACAACGTTAAAATCAGGCAAACTATTAACCTTAACAATCTTGCTGTCAGTTGCCGTACACCCATTTAATGAATATCCAAAAGTGACTTGAGAGGTAGTTATCCCCGGGTCGAAAGCAATATATAAGCTATCGTTTTCAACCTGTGGTCCCACCCAGATCAATGGCACTCCTGAAGGCTGAATCGCTTGCAAAACCAAAGTATCCCCAAGACAAACTTCCACATCAGGACCAGCATCAACTACCGGAAGTGGGTTGATTTTAATTGTTTTCTTGGCGGTTCCCACACAGCCATTCAGATTGGCAGTGTAATAAACAGTATCAATTGCAGGACCAGGAATTGTCGGGTTGAAGCGGTTGGTCGGAATAATCCTGTTTCCAAAGGAAGTGAAGGTTCCCGAATCAGCAGGAATACCAAACAATTGAATCGGATTTCCATTGACACAAACCGAATCCGGTAACCCTGCAATGGAAACATCCAGATTGTTAGGACTGTTGATGATAGCTGGGTATATCCGGAAACAACCATTTACATTGGATGTGATACGAACCTGATATGGTCCCGGCTGAACGCCCTGAAGGGTGTCGTCAGTTGATAAAACATCTGTATTACCCACCCGAATCCATGAGAAGCTATACCCACTGGTATTTCCGGTTACCCAGGCAGAACCATCAATTGCCTGACAAGCAGTAGAATTCTGGGTGGCAATGGAAAATTCAGGAATTGAATCAATACAAATACGGACTGTATCGGTTGAGGAACAACCATTAGATGAGTCCACTGTGAGTGTTAAAACCTCACATCCGATAAATCCTGCAGAGTTGTAATTTCCTGAGGTTACTACCCTTGGTGATCCACTCCAAGTACCAGGTGTCACACCTGGCCTGTTGTTTAAATTGGTTATCAAAGGAGCACAAGCCTGAACCAATGGCCCTGCTTCTGCACGAGGTTTTCTTCTGAAAGTAATGGGGAGAATATTCGATAAGCTCGAACAGCGGCTACAGGTTACCAGGACAGAATAATTTCCAGGTTGGGTTACATTTACAAAAGGAGTAGTAAACGGACCACCAAGGTCAATTCCGTTTCTGATCAACTGGTAAGCACATCCGGTTTCATTACCGTTGTTGATAACAAGCCGGACAGTATCGCCCTGACAAACGTTGGTTGCACCCAGGACTACGAGGTTCGCTGGCGGAATCTGGTTGATTCTGATGACAAGATTTTTTCTTGAAATACAACCATTGGCATTGGCTACCTGATAAGTAAGCGTAAAATCACCTACAGTATTGGGATTCCATAACCTACCGGTTAATGGAGCGCCATTGTAGAACAAGGTTCCATTATTTGGGGAAAAGCCAGACACTACGAAAGGATTGTCGCCTACACATTTTTGAATCAAGGTATCCAAAATGGATATGTTAATGGTTGGAAGGATATTCATGGTATCCGAACGTGTGGAACAACCATTTGAAGCCTCAACAAAAACAAAATAGGATCCAGGTGTTGTGATGGTATCCAGAACAGGATCGTTCTGGCCAATAATTGCCTGGTCGGGCGTACCCACTTTGAACCATTGGAAAGAAAGACCTGAACCTGAAGCCCCTACTGTAATGGTAATGGGTTGTCCGGCCTGAAGACAAGTATCTGAAAATGGCGGAGAAATAATAGGTGCTTCCGGCGCTGGTAAAATTCCAACCGTAACAATGCTCGAAAAGGCAAAGCAACCAAGCGCATTTTCAACTCTGACCCGATATTCTCCGGAAAGCGAAGGAGTAAATGTCCTACCAGTTTGCCCAGGTATTGGATCACCCAATTCATACCACTGGTAGGTATATCCTGCACCCGAATCGGCAGTCAAAGTGGTCAGGTTGTTTGAGCAGGGAGACAATATTCCGGATGGTGTGACCCCATTGGTAGGCACGGGATTAAAATTGACCTGAACAGGTGATGATACACCCGGGCAGTCACCCGAACCAACGATAACAACAGAATAACTTCCTGGCTCGGAAACTACAAGTACGTCGGTATTTTCATTTGGAATAATGATGTTGTTTTTAAACCATTCATACCGGATTACAGATGCTCCATTGCTATGGATTGCTGTTAGTGTAACGGTCTGACCAAGGCAAACATCACTTGTTGGGTTCCGGGAAATTGTGGGGTCTGGTTTTGGATACACAAAGAAATTTCTTTGTGACGAAGATGTACAACCAGCAACCGTTCGGGTTAGTGTCAGGACATTGTTCCCTACTGCAGCCAATGCCGGATTCACAAGTCCGGTTAAGGAAACCAAAGGTTGTGGGCCCCAGGTTGCAGGTGGGGCTTCAGGAGAAAATCCTGTGAGTTGAAAAGTACCTGCATCAGAGCATGCTGTATCTGCCGGACCTCCCGCATTTACAACTGGTGACTGGTCAACACGTGCAATAAGAGAAGTAGATCCTGTACAACCTCCGGCTGTATCGTACGAATACACAATATTATTGGGTCCTGAATTGGCAACATTGGGACAGAACCGAACAACACCACCAGGTTCAAAAACCAATCCTGTTCCACTCCAGGTACCTGAGGGTGAGTTTGGAATAACCGACAAAGTGGAACATGTATCGCCTGAACAATAATTGGCTTGCAGGCCAGAAATGATGGGTGCAGGAGCAAGTGGGTCTGATAAACCAAATGATCCCCTCCGTATACATTGTGTTGAAAGGTCCGTTACGACAACCGTATAAGCTCCAGCACCTAAATTTGAAATCGTCGGATCGCTAAGGGAATCTGCACGGTTCACCGACCACTTTACTTTAAATCCAGGGCCAGTTGTAATTCCTGCAAGCGTTGCAGAACCATCATCAACGTTACATGCAGATGGGTTGGTTGTGGTCACAGTAAATATGGGAGGAGCCTCTCTTACCGTTACCAAAACTGTATCCACGCCTACGCAACCTTCCTGAGACAAACTATAGAATAAAGTATCGGTTCCCTGAGTTGCAATTGAAGGTTGGTACACTCCATCGCTTTGAACGTTATCGCCAGACCAAATTCCCCCTGAAGGAGATCCGGTCAGGGAAATCGGCTGGTTGTTGGTACAGACTGAAAAATCAGCTCCTGCATTTACCACCGGAATAGGTTTTATCCGAACAATTAAGGAATCAACTCCTGTACAACCAAGGGCGTTGGTAATACTGTAAATAAGCTTATATTCTCCTGGTAGAACCCCTGAAAGGTCCACGGCATCATTTACAACAGTCAATCCACCAGACCAGATTCCCCCCACAGGAAACGGAGTAAGCGTGGTAGCAAGGGCGCCAAAGCAAATGCTCTTATCAGGCCCGGCTTCAACATTAGGGGTCGGATTAATAATTCCCCTTATTGGAACCCGTTCACTCTCGCAGCCATTAGGAGAAACACTGGAAACATAAAAGACAGTATCCCGGGTAATGAATATTGTTCGGGTGTTTCCTGTAAAAACAGACACACCCCCAAATGGGACGGTATACCAATTAAAGATTAATCCTGGATTTGAAGAGCTTGCTTCAAGGGTGACATTTCCAGCCTTGCAAACAGAATCGTGTGTAGCAATCGGACTTACTGGTCTGGGGAAAATTTTAATACATGCGCTGGTATCGCTGGTGTCTGGCGGTGAAGAACTGATAATCCGAACCCTGAAACAATCTCCACCATTTGAATTAACGGGTATTAAAGCACGAATGGTATCGGCTTTGCGGGAAAGCAGTGTCCCTATTTGAATGGGAGCAGAGAAATTTCCCAAAGAGTCCGAGAGTTGGACTTTAAACAGGTTGGTTGCGGTGAAAGTGCCAACAATTGTGTAAGGAATAAGGATTTCTGTTCCTGCACAGGCAATAGTGTCTAAAGGAGGATCAATAAAGACTTCACCGCATGCTCTTATGAAAAAACAATTTGATGCTTTAAGCTGGCAGCGTCCGGTAATGACCTCAGCACAAATCTGATCTCCAAACAGAGAACTGTCAGAAGGAGTAAGTGTAAACAATGTATCATTTATTCCCTGAGACAGGGTATCGGTTCTGCCGTTGGTGACACGGGTCCAGATCACAAGAGGATCGGTTCCGGCACTATCTAATTTAGCTATAAAGGAGTTGACAGCCTTTTCACAACCAGTAAAACCTGGCGCCAGTACCACCTGAATCAGTGGTTTCTTATTCACTTTGAGCGAAATTGAATCTGCTTGTTTTGTGGCATTTAAGGCACATTTATTTTGTTTCGACACCCGGACAGAAACAAAATCACCATCCTTAAGTCCGGCTATACAGAAAACAGAGTCTATGGCACCGACAAGGGAAGAATCATTCTTCAACCACTGAATAGTAAATCCGACACCAGCATTGATATTGGTTACTTTAAAACAAACGGTATCGGTAGGACAATAGCTGGGCCGAATCGGTGGGATCTGAACCATGGAAAAGGTTGGTGCTGCAGAGACATCAATTGTATCAATGTCTACCGTTCTAACGTCAGAAACAATGTTGCCACAACGGAGACGAACACAATACCTTCCTTTCTGAAAGAATAAAGGAATGTCAATGCAATTGCCGATTTTGGTCAGAGCTGGCGGACTGAAATTGCAAGGTGCCCCTGGACTGGATAAAGGTTGTGAAACTTCAATACGCACACAGGCGGGGTCAATACAACCTGGGGGAAAAATATTAATAGGAGCACAAAGGGTATTTCCGACACAAAGCGTGGGAGGGAGAATGCCAATTTCAATCCGACACTGGGCTTGAAGCCGACCTATACCGAAACTAAGTAGGGTAAGGCAAATCAGTAGGTATTTTTTCATCTTTAAAATTCAGGTCCAGGGGTTCGAAATTTAGCCTAAAACACTGGAAATCATACGGTTTAGAAAAGAAATCCAATATGAGAGGTTGAGCAGAAATCCATCTGCCTATCCAAACATCCAAACATAGAAGGTGCCCTCCCGGCTAAAAAATTCGCTTCGGTTTATAACCTTACGCAGTCTATGATTGTGAACTGATTGAACGGAAAACAGGATTTCGTGACACAAAAGTAGGTCTGACAAGGGGATTTCATTTAAAAAATTAAATATTTTATTAAAATAATCATAATTAATAGAAAAAATTGACGAGCCAAAAATGGACCAAACTCCAATAAGGCACACATTTTCAATAAATTACTTCTATTTCCTTGCAGCTTTTCTTTACCATGGCTTTGAATTCCCTTTAAAGGACCGAATTAGGACAAGCCCAAGGAATTGATTTTTTTTGCACTTGATTTTAGAACTATCTTACACCAATTCCTTGAAAACTAAACTTGGGCTCATTCGTGAGCGAAAAAACCCACCTGATAAAAGGGTTGCTTTTCTTCCAATTCAATGTTCAGACCTTCAATACCAGTATCCAGGTCTTCAGTTTATTGTTGAAGCCTGCGGGACCCGCTGTGTACCTGACGAGCAATTTGCCGCCCTAGGCATTCCGGTTCACTCATCAATAGAAGATTGTGATGTGCTTTTTGGAATCAAGGAAGTACCTGTCGAATATTTGATTCCGGGCAAAACCTATTTCTTTTTTTCGCATACCATAAAGAAGCAAAACCATAACAGGGTGCTTCTCAGAGAAATTCTTAGAAAGAAAATTACCCTGGTCGACTATGAATGCTTACAAGATGAGATGGGGCATCGAACCGTCGCTTTTGGGAGATTTGCCGGCATTGTGGGAGCCTACAATGCCTTTCGTATGTGGATGCTTCGATTTCACTATATTCACCTGAAGGCTGCAGGAGAATGTGGAGATATGGCAGAAATGCTGGATTATGCCCAACACCATTTGCTCGGAATCGGACCTGTGAAAATTGCTGTAACAGGTAGAGGGCGTGTGGGTAACGGTGCGATAGAAGTTATGAAAAAATTAGGTATCAGGGAGATTCAGCCCCAGGAATATCTGGACTTTGAATTTTCAGAACCAGTCTTTACTGTATTAAGTTCCAGACACTATTATCAACATCCAACCAAAGCCTCCTGGGATGAGAACCACTTTCGTCACGCACCAGGAGAATACTCATCGGATTTTCTCCCCTTTGCTTTTCAATCCGATATTTTAATTCCTTGCCATTACTGGGATCCGGCGGCTCCTAAATTGTTTGAATTGAAAGACCTTTTGCACCCTGATTGGAAGATAAAAGTCATATCAGATGTTACCTGTGATCTGGATGGTTCCGTCCCCACTACCATCAGGACTTCTTCTATTGCAGATCCTTTTTTTGATTTCGACCCAGAAAAATCAATAGAAATGCCTCCTTTTTCAGGAAACAAACACATAACAATTTGTGCGGTGGATAACCTTCCTTGTGAACTCCCCTACGATGCATCTCAGGCATTTGGAGAAATGTTGGGCCAGCATGTGATTCCGGAGCTGGCCTCTGACAACCAAATGAATATCGAAAAAGCAACCATTGCAAAGGACGGTCGCCTCACAGATAGATTTATGTATCTTTCAGACTATGTAGCTGATGAAATGCCGGTAGAAAACTAAAAACTACCCCCTGTTGTCTGCTCAGGCCGAGCTTCCTCCTTCCTGGCAATACGGTCCTGTTTCATTATTGAGACGGTATTGGTAAAGTCGAACCAACCCAACTCATCCACAGCCCTGACCCGATAAAAAATACAATGGACTCCGCTTTTTTCGAACGGATTATCTTTAAATTTTATCTCCCTGTTTGAAGATCCTGAAGCAGAGCTTTCTGATCGGGCTACTTCAAAAAAAGCAACTCCATCATGGCTTTTCTCCAGAATAAAATGATGGTATACGCCTTCAGCATCATCGTGTAATACCAAAGTTACCTGGTTGAGCTCCACAGCAGAAGATTCCAACCTGACAGTTTGTACAGCAAAGTGCTTCCCTTTGGAATTTTCTCCTCTGGCAATTCCCAGAGAAATAAAAACAAGGACAGAAATGGCAGAGATGAGATTTCGCATAGCATTCAAAGTCAGACCATAAAATTAACATGCTACGACCAGCATCAATCGTCATTGAAGGCATCAATCCCATGCATGTACCATTTGAAAAAAAACAGAGCAGTTTACAGTATTATCACAATTCTGAATGGTCCAGAAATTAAAAAAAACCAAATAGGAATTAAGGCTGTTGTCAATAGAAATATATGATTCAACTCCATTTCCAAACCCGGGTAACCCAATCTTTTTTAATCGTCAGGGAAAATTTTGGGGAAAAGTTGTTTGAAGCCCTCAGGCCTGTTTTTCCAATCATCAGGATTTTAGCTTATGAAGGACAACATCCAGGTGCAAAGGTTTGGGTTCAAATGAAGTTTGGTTTGTTCACATGGGATTGGATCAGTCGGATTTCTTCTGTTTCGGAGGACGAAAAAACTTTTCAATTCATTGATATCGGGGAAGTTCTTCCTCCGTTTTTAGGGAAATGGAGGCATGTCCACTCCCTGGTTCAGGACAAAACAGGAACGATTATTCACGACGATCTTGAGTTTGCTCCAGGTAAATTTTGGCCTGAATGGTTGGTAAGAATTCTCATCTGGTCGACCTTTGTACAACGTGGGCCGGGTTATCGGAAGTTCTTTTCTTCTTTGAAGATAATGAATTGATTTTTTCTGTGCAGGGTGAAAATCCGGCCTTCCTGATTTTCTTTGCCACAGAAAATATGAAGTACGACCACCACATTTTTATTTGTGCCAACCAAAAAGCCGAAGGCAAAAAGTGTTGCACTGAATCTTTTGGACTGGAGGCAGTTCAAAAAATGCGCCTTCTTGTCCGGGACGCCGGCCTGCAAAAGAAAATCAGAATCCAAAAAGCGGGTTGTCTGGATGTTTGCCAGCAAGGCCCTGCTCTTGTAATTTACCCAGAAGGAATTTTTTATGGACATCTGACCATGGAAGTGCTTCCGGTTATTGTTGATTCTCATTTGAAAAATGGAATTCCTGTTGAAGAATTCATTCTTTCAGAAGACTGATCTTCCAAGCAGATAGTCAACCTGGCAACCATCCGATAAAAATATCTACTTTTGAGCAAATTGAGGCCTTTTGCACGAATTTCGACAAAGCCGGAATGATGAACCCCATAAGTTCTGTAATTACCTGGTGGCTCAAACGAAGGATGAGCCAGATTGAGTTTGTGCGTTCACACCCTGTAGAAACCCAGGATGCCTTGTTTCAAATGCTGCTCGAAACAGCCAGGGAAACCGAGTGGGGAAAAAAATACAGGTTCAGCACCCTGAAAACGAAATCTGATTTTCAATCCGCTGTCCCTGTTTCAAGCTATGAAGACTTGTATCCATGGATTGAAAAAACCATGAAAGGGGGAGAAAATGTATTGTGGCCTGGAATCACCAGGTCTTTCTCAAAATCTTCAGGCACCACCAATGATAGAAATAAATTCATTCCTGTTTCACAGGAGGCTCTGGAAGAATGCCACTACAAAGGAGGAAAAGATCTCATTTCACTATATTTATTCAACAGAGAGAACTCTGAAGTCCTTAATGGAAAGAATCTTGCCATGGGCGGAAGCCTCATGGAAAAGCCTTTGTTTTCTGCTGATGCTGTCGGCGACATCTCTGCAGTAATCATGCACAATCTTCCCGCATGGGCACAGTGGATGCGTACCCCATCTCTGGACATCGCCCTGATGTCAAAATGGGAAGAAAAAATTGACCGGATGCTGGAAACAACGCTGGAGGAAAATGTGACATCCATTTCAGGAGTACCGACCTGGATGATGGTGCTATTGCAGAGAATCCTGGATAAAACCGGTGCCAAATCCATTTCAGAGGTATGGCCTAATCTGGAAGTGTTCCTCCATGGAGCGGTAGCATTTGGCCCATATCGGGAAATATTTAAAAAGTTGATTCCAAATCCTTCAATGTCCTACCTCGAAACCTACACTGCTTCAGAAGGTTTCTTTGGAATTCAGGACGATCTGTCCCTGGAAGGACAAATGTTGCTTATGCTGGATTATGGAATCTTTTATGAATTCATCCCCATGGAACAGGCCCATGATCCCTTTCCAAATTCCCTGAGTCTGGATGAGGTGGAAATCGGAAAAAACTATGCTTTGGTATTAAGTTCAAATGGAGGTCTTTGGCGCTACAGAATCGGAGATACCATTCGTTTTACCTCCAAATATCCTTTTCGCATTCAGGTAAGTGGGAGAACCCGCCATTTTATCAATGCCTTTGGCGAAGAGGTCATGATTGACAATGCCGAACTGGCTATTTCGCTTGCCTGTAAAGCCTGTAAAGCCGAGGTAGTTGAATTTACGGTTGCACCTGAATACATGGCTGCTGGAAAACAAGGACGCCACGAGTGGCTGATAGAATTCTCCCGGGAGCCGGACTCATTGGCCATTTTTTCAGAAATTCTTGACCAGGAACTTCGTAAAATCAATGCGGATTACGATGCCAAACGATACAAGGAAATGGCATTGTTGCCCTTACAAATAACTGTAGCCCCTCAGGGTCACTTTTATAAGTGGTTAAAAATGAAAGGGAAACTTGGGGGTCAGAATAAAGTTCCACGTCTGGCGAATTCAAGGGAATATCTCGACCCGCTATTGGCCATGCTCCCAGCAAAATCTACTTAAGGACGAAGGTAACGCTGCATTTCCTGTTGGATATCGTAAGCTGCTTTTGAAGCTGCCTTTGCAAAATCTGCTCCTGACGAAGCATATAATACAGCACGGGAGGCGTTAACCAATAATCCTACATGACGGTTCATCCCTTTCTCGCTAACTTCCCGAAGGTTGCCTCCCTGAGCCCCAATTCCTGGCACTAGAAAAAATGAATTTGGTGCGAGACTCCGGATAGACTCAAATTCTGAACTTCTGGTGGCACCTACTACATACATCTTATCACCAGAAGATTCCCAGTTCAGGGATTGAACAATCACTTCCTCATAGAGCCTACGTCCATTTTCAAGCTTCTGCATTTCAAAATCCAGGTGCCCGGGATTGGAGGTCAATGCCAGTAAAACCGTCGTCTTGCCAGCGTAGTCCAAAAATGGCTGAACAGAATCCTGGCCCATGTAGGGTGAGACTGTAACCGCATCAGCACCCATATTTTCAAAAAATGTCCTTGCATAATGATTTGACGTATTGCCGATATCAGCACGCTTGGCATCTGCAATGGTAAAAACCTCCCACTTTGATAAAAACTGAAAAAGAAGTTCCATAACCTTCCAGCCTTCTGCGCCCATCGACTCAAAAAATGCTGCATTAATTTTGTACGCCACGGCAAATGGAAGCGTATGCTCGATGGTTCGGATACAAAATTCCAAAACACCTTCCGGACTTCGGGCAATCCCTTCCGGTAGTTTTTCCAGGTCAGGGTCCAGACCGATACAGAGGTAAGAGTTCTTGGTTCGGATTGTTTGAGGCAATTGGGAAAGCAGCATAAAACAGGTTTTGATTGCAAACAACGCCCAAGAGAATTGATTTTGCGTTCTTTTGCAGTGAAAATTGCGATGCAGGATTTATTTGACCTCCCTGAAGACTATGATGCAATGCTCAGAAAGGGCATTGGTTTGACTGGGAACAGCCGGCAATTTTTTATAGAAGGGCGGTTAAACTTCCTTCTAAGCCAGCTTCAAAACCCATCTTCGGTTCAACGAATTCTGGATTTCGGTTGTGGTACCGGAGAAACCACCATTGCTTTGGCAGAAAAGTTTCCCAAAGCCGAAGTCTGGGGAAGCGATGTTTCAGAATCTGCCATCGAATGGGCAAAGAAAAAGCACCAGCATCCCAGGGTATATTATTTTACCGATGCTGATATAGACCACGAAGTTTTTGACCTGATATACCTCAACGGGGTCCTCCACCATATTCCCCTTGATTTAAGACAAGGTACAGTTGACCGCCTGTTCGCTCTGTGCGCACCAATGGGAAGCGTTTGGCTGTTTGAAAACAATCCACTTAACCCCGGAACCCAATGGGCCATGTATGCCAATCCTTTCGATAAAGGAGTGAAAAAAGTTTGGCCCACCCAGGGCAGATATTTTATTGAAAAGGCTGGTTTTGAAATCAAAAAAACAAGGTATCTGTTCTATTTTCCCCAATGGCTGGCATTTCTCCGACCGCTGGAATCCATTTTGTTCCGGGTTCCCTTTGGTGGCCAGTATTGTATTATAGCAAATCGAGGCATTTCCATCTAAGGCCAAAAATTCCATTTGTTTTGCGGCATGATCAGCATCATTACTCCTGTGTTCAATGCCGGAAAATATATTGAGGCCTGCATTGAAAATGTGGCTTCTCAATGGACTGAGGGTATAGAACATTTAATACTGGATGGGGGTTCGACAGACGAGACTATTAAAATTGTAGAGGAAAAAGCCAGGCAATACCCATATATCCGCTGGTGGAGCGAAAAAGATAAAGGTCAAAGCGATGCAATGAACAAAGGAATCAATCGGGCTTCCAATCCCATCGTTTCCTTTTTAAATGCAGATGATCATTATGAAGCCGGATGCTTAAAGAGGGTTATGGAGGAGTTTCAAACCTTGCAAAATCCAGCTTTCCTTGTTGGCAATTGCAGGGTTTTGAAAGAAGACGGGTCTGTTTATATGATCAACAAACCATGGCCATTTGACCGGGTTTTATTCATGATGGATTACAATTTCCCATTCAATCCTTCAGCTTATTTTTACCACAAAAGCATCCATAATCTGGTAGGTTTTTACGATGAAAACGACCATTTGACCATGGACATTGACTTTCTTTTCCGCTTGCCACCTACAGTCCAAATCAAATATATCGATGAAGTTTTGGGCAATTATGTCATGGTTTCAAATAGTAAAACCATGCAGGAAATTTCGGCAGGCAGAAATGTGGAAAACCTGAGAACTGTTTTTGCCCGTTACATTCCTCAGCTTCGGTTTTCAGAAAAAATCCGGCTTGCATTCCACCGTTCATTGGGAAAAAACCGGGGTTGGGTTTTGTACTATCTGGAAAATCCGGGCGCTGCGATTCAAAGACTTATCCAAAGAGGGAGGGAAAAAGTCGGATAAAAGGGCAAAACCACCCTTAAGAATTTCCTCATTTGTAAAAAGGAAGGTCTATTTTTGACCCTTCGGGAAAACGTTCAGATATGCTCGATTTTGAAAAACCAATAGTAGAACTTGACCAAAAACTTGCTGACATGAAGCAATTTGCGGTTGAGAACAATGTAGATGTGTCGGAAGCGGTTAAATCGCTTGAGGAGAAGATCTCTAAACTAAAAAAGACAACCTATCAAAATTTAACCCGTTGGCAAAGGGTTCAGTTGAGCCGGCATCCTGATCGTCCTTACACCCTCGATTACATTCAAACCATCTGTGATACGTTTGTGGAATTGCATGGGGATCGTGGATTTGGCGACGATAAAGCAATGGTGGGCGGTTTTGGGGAAATCGGATCCCAGTCCATCATGTTTATAGGCCAGCAAAAAGGCCGGAATACAAAACAACGCCAATACCGCAATTTTGGGATGGCCAACCCCGAGGGATATCGCAAAGCATTGCGACTCATGAAACTGGCTGAAAAGTTTAATAAACCAATTGTAACTCTTATTGATACCCCCGGAGCTTTTCCTGGTGTAGAAGCAGAAGAACGGGGTCAGGGCGAGGCTATAGCTAGAAATCTCCTGGAGATGTTCAGGTTGAAAGTACCCATCATTTGCATCGTCATAGGCGAAGGAGCTTCAGGAGGAGCACTTGGCATAGCCATTGGGGATAAGGTATTTATGCTGGAAAATACATGGTATTCTGTAATCTCCCCAGAGTCATGTTCATCCATTTTATGGCGAAGCTGGGACTATAAAGAGCAAGCTGCAGAAGCCCTGAAGTTAACTGCCAAAGACATGCATAAGTTTGGTTTGGTTGACGATATCATTAAAGAACCATTGGGCGGTGCGCACACAGACCCTGTAAGCACAGCCAAAAAAATCAGAAAAACTATTCTTGAAACCCTCGAGGAATTGGGAAAAATGAGTGGAGAAGAGCGGATTACCAAACGCATTGAAAAATTCTCAGGGATGGGCGTTTTCAATGAAATCTGATTGTTAAAAAAATGTCATCCGATTTGCCTGATTTCCAACAAAGTTTTGATCTTAAACAGATCGAATTTCAGGCAGTGCTGGATTTAACCATTGCCATCAACAAAAACAGCCCTCAAAAGGGCCTCTTTATTATTCTGGAGGACTATTTGTTGGAAAAACTTGGCATCGACCATTTTTCTCAATACATGGTTGAAGAAGAGGAATGGTCAAATTCCTTTGGTTATGGAAAAGTAGTTTCGGGATGGAGAGGCATAACCTCAATGGACAACCAGGTTCAGGTATCCCGTTTTTCAGAATCCATTCCGGATTTATATCGCCTGAATACCCATATCGACTTTGCCATTCCATTTCATTTCGATGGAATTCTGAAAGGAATTGTCTTGTGTTCTGCACCTTCCCGTTTTAGTGGCCCAATCGAAGCAGAAGCCATTGCATTGTTACAAACCCTATTGAGTTTGATGGCCATGGCTCTGGAAAACCAAAGGCTCCTTGCCTACAGGATCCGACAGGAAGCCCTTCGGAAAGAAGTAGAAATTGCGAGACAGGTTCAACGGATGCTTTTTCCAAAAAACCTGCCTGATTCTGATGCGCTCCGGATTTACACGACATATCTTCCACATATGGATGTGAGTGGTGATTACTACGATTACATCAGATTAAGTGAGCACCAATTCGCCATTTGTGTGGCAGATGTATCGGGAAAAGGGATGTCAGCTGCCCTCCTGATGTCCAACTTTCAGGCTTGTCTGCGCACCTTGATGATGGAAAAAAAAGAACTTGGAGAAGCTGTCCGTACCATCAATACGCTCCTTTGTCAGAACAGCAATCAGGAAAGGTTTATCACCGCTTTCATTGCTGTTTTTGACACCAAAGACAAAAGCATGACCTATGTTAACTCGGGACACAATCCACCCTGCCTGGTATTTAAGCAGGGCAGGGTTGAACAACTGCCACTCGGTTCAACCATTCTGGGCATATTTCCTGAACTTCCCCACCTTGTCATTGGAAAGGTAATGATCTCAGATGAAGTACTTTTTGTTGCTTACACGGATGGCTTAACCGAAATGGAGAATCCTGATGGAAAAGAATTCGGGGTTGAAAATGTAGAAGCATATATGGTAGAGAATCGGGATGAAAAACTACCGGTATTGCATCAGAGACTGTTGAACCGGCTCGACAACTTTGCCGGACAGAAAGGTTTCAACGACGATATTACTTTGTTGACCGCCCGTATTCAACCCAACCTTTTTCCTGGCTGATTATTTTTTGCCAAAAGACCAGCGAATGTCATCTCAAAGACATTTGCGGTTTCGGCAGATTCAGTTTCCTTTGCAGCTGTTTATACTCATTCTAAATAAGAATGGCTCCTCTCCTTAATTTTTCGCCAAAAAAGAAAGTTTGTTTCCGGTCCTGTTCACTTCCGGATCTGAACCTTCGTTTGGCAGATATGGGTATGGTTCCCGGAAGCGTTTGGGAAATGATCCGGAAAATCCCCTTTTCCGGCCCAATGATCGTGGGCAACGGACAAACCCAGATCTCGTTAAGAGAGGAAGACGCGGCACGGATATTTGTTGACCCCGCATGAGAGAAGATGAAATCCGTATTTCTCTTGTCGGAAACCCCAATATTGGCAAAACCTCTTTATTTAATCAGCTAACCGGTTTACATCAGAAGGTTGGGAACTTCTCCGGCGTTACAATAGAAAAAAAAACAGGCTATTTTCAGTGGAAGGGCAAGCGGTTTTCGGTAACCGATTTACCTGGAACCTATTCGCTGATCCCTAAGTCGCCTGATGAACGGGTAGTGTTTAAGGAAATCCAGAAATCTACAGATCCGGAGCAAATTTTTATGGTGGTAGCCGACGCTACCAACCTAAGCAGAAACCTTTTGTTTTTTTCTCAGATTTCAGATCTCGGACAAAAAACGATCCTGGTAGTGACAATGATGGACATGGTAAATTCCAGGGGAAAAACGCTGGACTTGGCCAGGTTGGAAACACTTGTAGGTTGCCCTGTTGTTGCTGTTAATGGACGAACCGGTGCCGGAATCGAACAAGTCAAAGATAAAATTCCGGAAGCAAGGGTGCCCCTTGAATCCTGGTTCAACCCGGATTTATCAGAAGGCCCGAAAGACATCAGGACATTTAGAGAGTGGTTGAATTGGGCCACCTCAGAAATTGATTCTGACGAAAAAGAAAAGGAATTAAGCCGGGCAAAAGAAACAATAGCCAGGTATCAAAAAATTAAATCTCTAATCGCCCCATTTGAAAGCACATTGCCTGAAGGAAACCAACCAGGATATCAGGCAGATCGGATTGCTCTGCACCCTGTAGGCGGATATCTTATTATGCTTTTGGTTTTATTGGTGGTCTTTGAAGGAATTTTCGAATTGGCAAGATACCCTCAGGATTGGATAGAATCAGGTTTAGGTAATCTTTCTGAAGCTGTTGGTCATTTCCTGAGCGATGGCATTCTGAAGCAATTCCTGCTGGAAGGTGTCCTTGCCGGAATTCAGGGGATAGTGATTTTCATACCTCAGATAGCAGTCTTATTTGCATTAATCGGGCTTTTAGAGCAATCCGGATATATGGCCAGAGTAATGGTTTTGCTGGATAGATTTATGTCGAGGCTGGGAATGAGTGGAAAAGCTGTTATACCTCTTGTCTCCGGAGTGGCCTGTGCAGTTCCGGCCATTATGGCAACCAGGAACATGAACAGTACCCGGGAAAGACTGATTGCGATATTTGTAACTCCATTAATGAGTTGCTCCGCCAGATTGCCAGTGTTTACATTACTGATCGGCATGTTGATTGAACGATCGGCAAGTTTCTGGGGTATTCCACTCCAGGGCCTTTTACTTTTTTGTCTGTATCTGATTGGCTTGTTTGGAGCGCTGGCGACTGCCTATATTTTACATGCTTTTTTATCTGGAAAGACCAAAGAAGGGGCCTTTATCATAGAAATACCTCCCTACCAACTTCCTAACTGGAAGAACCTGTGGATAACCGTTTATCAAAAATCATGGTCTTTTGTTTGGGAAGCAGGGAAAATCATTTTTGCGATTTCGGTAATCCTCTGGTTCATGGCAGGATTCGGGCCCGGCAACGATATTGAAATGGCAGAAAAATTGGCCAAAGAAGAAGCTTTTGCCAAAAGCTTTGACCCTGTGTCCACGGAACGCCTGATTTCATCCAAAAAACTTGAAGCGAGTTTTGCCGGACGTGCAGGTCAATGGATTGAACCTGCCATTGCACCGATGGGATTTGATTGGAAAATCGGTGTTGCCCTGATCAGTTCTTTTGCTGCACGGGAAGTTTTTGTAGGGACCATGT
>JBIPNA010000303.1:0-4691 GCA_044375665.1 Catalimonadaceae bacterium | reverse complement strand
AAAACCAAAAACAGGGACAAACAGTTATTCAAAATCAAGCTTCGTTAACATGACATCTAAATACACCTGGGAAGAAATAAAAGCCTACGAGGAGATTAAGTTCAGCTACTTCGAAGGCATTGCCAAAATCAGCATCAACCGGCCGCACAAGCACAATGCGTTTACGCCACTTACGGTGCAGGAAATGATCGATGCCATCCAGATTGCCCGTGAAGATTCCCGTGTTGGCGTGGTTATCCTGACAGGCGAGGGCGGCAAGGCTTTTTGTTCCGGCGGCGATCAGTCGGTCCGGGGTACAGGAGGTTATGTTGGCCAGGATATGGTACCCCGCTTGAATGTACTTGATTTTCAGAAGCTTATTCGCTCCATCCCCAAGCCCGTGGTAGCAATGGTGGCCGGCTGGGCCATTGGCGGTGGACATGTATTGCATGTCATGTGCGACCTGACCATTGCCGCTGAGAATGCCCGCTTTGGCCAGACAGGACCGAATGTGGGCAGCTTTGACGGTGGTTTCGGTGCTTCGTACCTGGCCCGCATAGTGGGACAAAAAAAGGCCCGCGAGATCTGGTACCTCTGCGATCAATACGATGCCAGAGAGGCCCTTGACATGGGACTTGTCAACAAAGTGGTACCCCTGGAAGATCTTGAAGATACTACGGTAGCCTGGTGCCGCAAGATGCTGGAAAAAAGTCCTATGGCACTTCGGCTGCTCAAGTCGGCATTTAATGCTGAACTCGACGGGCAGCAGGGCATTCAGGAACTGGCAGGCAATGCAACCCTATTGTACTACCTCAGCGAAGAAGCACAGGAAGGGAAAAAGGCCTTTCTGGAGAAGCGTAAACCTGATTTCAATAAGTTTGGCCGCCTTCCCTGAAAAGCGGATTCCTGTGGGTAATGCCGGCAGACCATAAGGGGGAATCTCTCCTTGCTGATCAGGCTTGTGATTTTGGCCATCCGGGCTGATTTCACCTTAAGGATAAAATCCGGGTCCGTTCGGAAACCTGCCTGAAATGCCATGATAAAAGGGGCCGTTTACTCATTTTCAAAAACCCTCCAAACGTTCGAAAATCCCGGTCTATTGCATTGTTATGAAAACTTCTCCATTTTGCACCGTTTATTACACCAGAAATTCGAACCGGAGAAGCGGAATTTCAACCTTCTAATGCCCTGAAATGCCGTTCAACCGGCCAAATTTGTGAACACAACGCTCGTAAAAACGCCATCTGCCGTGAATCAAACTTACACGCAAAAGCTTGCGCTAAAGCATCTTTTTATGTTTGCTCTGGGGTTGTCCCTGGCTTTTTCTGCCCAGGCAACCAAATTTTATGTAGACGGGAACCTGGGTGATGATACCAGGACCAGTTTGCAGGCCCAATCTCCCGGCTCAGCCTGGGAAACCTTAACGCATGCCATCAGTCAGGCCGCTGCCAACGATTCAATTGTTGTGCTACCAGGCAACTATTCGGAGACCAACATTGCCATCAACAAATCGTTAAGTTTTTTCGGAAATGAAACAGGAGGAATACCAGGAGTTGGAACCAAGCCCGTTTTTAATGGGACTTCCTCTTTATTCAACGGTTCTGTTTTTATTCTTCAGGCCTCAAAAATCAGGATTCAGAACTTTGAAATCCACGTAGACCAAACCAATACTGTAAACGGAATCTTTTCTGCTGCCGGTGGTTTTAACGGGCTTGTTCTGGCCGACAACCATATTTTTTCAACCCGGCAATTTGTTACTTCGGTATTCTCAAGTTTCGGGGTATTGCTTGGACAGTCTACCTCTTTTGCAGGAAACGATTCGGCCGTGATTGTGCGCAACATCATCCGCCCCCTGGCTACCGGCCGGGCCATGTTTGGCCGGGGCATCCGAATGAATGGAGGTTTTGCACGCATTGGTGGCGCCCAGGCCGCCGACTCCAACCAGATCATGGGAGACTATGGGATCCAGGTAGGCTCCGCAAGTGGTGTGATGAAAATTCAGGGAAACCGCATTTCTGGTCGTTCTGCTGCAATTGAAATCAACGCCCCTGCAGGAAACCGCACCCACTTTATCTCCGGAAATACACTTTCACCTCCATCCGGCAGCCCTGCCCTTTCCCTGCTGGAAATCAAGAACAATACCCTTACAGGATCTGTTATCCAGGTCGAAAACAATGTTTTTCAGAACCATGCTTTTTCCGGGATTTTCTCTACCAGATCGAGGAACGTCCAGGTGCGCAACAACATTTTTGTGCCTTCCGATACTGCCCGGAATTTTATACACATCGTTGTAAACACCAAACAGCAAACCTCCAGCACCACCGAGTTGCCAACTTCCTCGGGCATTACCGTAACCGGAAACCAGTTTTTTGCCAATTCAAACGACGGCGGCCGGGGCATTTCCTTTCAGAACCATTTCTCCGGTGCAAACCCTCCTTTTGTTAATGTTCAGATAGGCGGCCCGGGAGCTGAGGCCAATACTTTTGGTTCCAAACTAAAGCACTTTGTTGTGCTTGACTCTGCTTCTGGCTCCTCAAAACGGCTTCCCCTCTGGAATCAGGCCTCTGTCCCCGCAAGTCAGATGCGGCCTGTTGAAATCGACCTTGACCTAAGTCAGAATCTTTACGACGTTGGTTTGGGAGCTCAGTTGCCCAACAATATGGCTAACCCCCAACTTATGGCCCTGGAGGACAGGTTGCTCCACCAGATCGACTTCGATTCGCTTGGCTTCCTTACGGTGGTTCCCAATGCCGCATTTGTAACTTCCACCAGCTTTATCAGTCCAAAGACTACGGAACCTTCCCTGAAAAGGGCCGTCGATGTTATCGGTTCAGACGATTGGACCATCTACGCAGAGCCGATTGCATACAACGATAACATTACCCTTTCCAACTCCCTTGTGTTGAATGCTGAACCCAATGGACAAATTACCTTGGCAAATCTGGCTTTGAATGGAGCCGGAAAGGTGCTTTCAGCCAATTCAGCCCTTCGGTTAACCGGCGGACTAAGCTTGCTTTCCGGAAACATTGATCTGGCCGATGGTGACCTTCGTCTTGCATCTGGTGCAGCTATTACAGGAGGCAACAATGGTTCCTATATTCAAACAAAGGGTACCGGGAAACTTATTCTTGAAAATCTTGCTTCAGTGGCAGAATTCCCGATAGGAATTGCCTCCGGGTATCGCCCGGTTCAAATCCTGAATTCCGGGGCTGCCGATGATTTTGGCCTACGAATCCAACCTGATGTTTTATCCTCAGGGCTTACCGGCACACCGGTAGATAGTGTGGTTGGATATACCCTTGTATTGAATGAAGGTTCCCTGAACGGGGCTTCCTCTATTCGCCTCCGCACTTTTTGGGAAGGAAGTGATGAGAAAGCTGGCTTTTCGCGAAACTCTGTTTCTTTACAGGCATTCTTTGCAGGCAGTTGGGTAAACCTCACCGGCAACACGGCCATTTCTGCCAATGGATCAGATCCCTACACGGCAGCTTTTGATAATCTGACCAGTGGGTTTCCAAATCTTCCCCTCCGAATCCGTAATTTCACAGCCAGCGGAAATCTTTATTATGTAGACCAGGCCAATGGCGACGACAACCGCTCGGCCAATGAAGCCAAAGTTCCAACCACAGCATGGAAAACCATTGGCAAAGCCCTGGCCACCGTAAATGACGGAGACAGTGTTCAGGTCTTTGCCGGAAATTATCCCGAGAACAACCTCAATATTTCAAAAGCCATCCATTTGTTTGGAAACGTAGTTGGCATCGGAACAGGGGTAGGTGCTGGAACCGGGGTTCGTCCTGTTGTTAACGGTACAGCATTGGGATCCGATTCCACCATTTTCCGCATCAGCTCCCCAAATGTCTGGATCCAGAATTTCCAGATGGAAGTAGATCAGAATCTGGTCATTCATGGTATTGTATCGAAAACAACTGGCTACAACAACCTTCGGGTTTTCGACAACCGGATTCTTTCTGTCAGAACCAATCCGGGACCTGTTACATTTCCTTGCCAGCGTTTTAACACGTATGGCATTCGTCTTGGAGGTTTTGGAACAGATTCCTTTACAATTCAGCGCAACGAAATCAGCCCTGCGGCCATCGATGGTTCAGTTTGCTTTTTTGGCCGGGGCATTAAATTGTTTGGAGGCCATGGTTTGATTGGCGGACCCCTGCCTGCCGACTCCAACCGTATCCTGGCCTATTATTCCATTCAAACAGGCGATGCCGATGGAGGTCTTGTTCAAATCAGAAATAACTTTTTGCTTGGGATAGGTGTCCAGGTGGTAGCTCCTGCAGCCAATTCTGGTATCCATCTTGTTGAAGCCAACCGTTTTGTTCTGGCTTTCCCGCAGTTTTTTCCAACGCAATGCGAAATAAAGGATATTCAGAAGGCGGGAACCGGGCTTGCTGTCAGAAACAATATTTTTGCGGGCTTTTCCAACTCAGCCGTTTTTGTGCAGCGGTCACAATTCGTCCGGATTGAAAGCAATCAGTTTATACCCGTAGATACGGCGGCATCATTCCGTGCTGTTGTTGTCAACACAAAGCAGGAAACCACTTCCTCCAATCAACCACCTGTTCCATCCGGAGCAGTAATCAAAGGAAATATTTTCCGGGCTGGTGCTTTGCCGAATGCTGGTACAGCCATTGAATTTGGGAACCACAACGACGACCCCAACTCTACCACAGCGTTCAGTGGCGTAGAAATTGGTG